>NZ_JBHYPS010000001.1:427864-613627 GCF_042746075.1 Streptomyces sp. NPDC058758
GGAGCAGCGCAGCCGAGCCGGAGCGTTGGTTGCGGGTCCGTCCGAGGAACGAGGACGGGCACGCGGCCGGAGCGGTGGCGAGGCGGAGCGCGACCGGGAGACCGGAGCAGCGCAGCCGAGCCGGAGCGTAGGTTGCGGGTCCGTCCGAGGAACGAGGACGGGCACGCGGCCGGAGCGGTGGCGAGGCGGAGCGCGACCGGGAGACCGGAGCAGCGCAGCCGAGCCGGAGCGTAGGTTGCGGGTCCGTCCGAGGAACGAGGACGGGCACGCGGCCGGAGCGGTGGCGAGGCGGAGCGCGACCGGGAGACCGGAGCAGCGCGGGGTGGCCGCGGCCGGCCCGCCGGTGGTGTGAGTCGCCGCACAAGTGGTTACCGGTAGGTAATGCCTGTCGGCAGGGCGGCCCGTACGGCCCCGCAGTTCAGCGGGGCGGTACGGGCCGCTCCGCCGTACGGGGGTCCCGCACCGGCGTTTCATCAGTGTTTGACCGTCGGGTCATGCCCTGGTAACACCGTTCTGTGAGCATGGTGGAACACACCGCCACCACCGCCCGCTCCCCCCACCTCGTCTCATCCGCATGCGAGAGAGGACCCCTCATGCCGGCCGCCTCGACGCACGTCCGCGTCCGTGCCCTTCCCTCCGTCACCGGCGCCCTGCGGGCCGTCGAGGCGCTGTTCCTGGGCGCCGGGCAGCGCACCGCCCGCCGCAACGCCTGGACCTCCGTCCTGGAGGACCGCCGCCGCGCCAAGGACCGCATCGAGGCCCAGCACGTCCTGGAGGCCGCGTCCGGCCGGACGTCCCGGGCCACGTAGACTTCAAGACATGGCGAGGAAGGCAAACACGGGCGGCGCTGACGCCGCGAACCCAGGGCGACTGAAGCAGATCGCCCTCACGTACAAGATGACCCGGAAGGCCGATCCCAAGGTCGGGCTCGTCGTGGCCGGCGTGGGCATCGTCGTACTCGGTGTCCTCCTCGGTATCGGCTTCCTCATCGGGCACCCGGTCTACCTGGGCATCCTGGGCTTCGTCCTGGCGCTCCTGGCGATGGCGATCGTCTTCGGACGGCGCGCCGAGCGGGCCGCCTTCGGGCAGATGGAGGGCCAGCCGGGCGCCGCCGCGGCGGTGCTGCAGAACATCGGACGCGGCTGGACGGTGACCCCCGCGGTCGCGATGAACCGCAGCCAGGACGTCGTCCACCGGGCGGTCGGCCGCCAGGGCATCGTCCTGGTCGGCGAGGGCAACCCGAACCGGCTGAAGCCCCTCCTCGTGGCCGAGAAGAAGAAGATGGCCCGCATCCTGGTCGACGTGCCGGTGACGGACATCATCGTCGGCAACGACGAGGAGCAGGGCCAGGTCCCGCTCAAGAAGGTCCGCACCAAGATGCTGAAGCTGCCCCGGCTGCTCAGCGGCCCCCAGGTGACGGCGGCCAACGACCGGCTGCGGGCGATGGGCGACCTCATGAGCAACATGCCGCTCCCGAAGGGCCCGATGCCCAAGGGCATGAAGATGCCGCGCGGCGGAAAGATGCGCTGACGCGCCCGGAGACGCACGAAGGGCGGCGCCCCGGACCCCACGGGTCCGGGGCGCCGCCCTTCGTCATGGCGCGGGCGGCCTCAGACCCGGATCTGGACGGCGCCGGAGAGGCGGTCGTGGAGGCCGCGGCCGTCGCGGTCCCAGATGAGCGCGGGGATCGCCAGGCAGGTGAGGGCGGCGCGGAGCACGGCGCGGGGCAGCGAGAGGCGGCCGCCCGCGACCGAGACGACCCGGAGACGGAAGAGGAGCTTCCCCGGGGTGGCGCCGACGGTGCCGACGGTCAGGGCGATCAGGACGAAGAGGACGAGCAGGGCCCAGTTGCCGGTCGCCTGGTTGTAGCCGTCGGTGAGGAGACCGTATGCGATCAGCATGCACAGCCCCCAGTCCACGGCGAGCGCGCCCAGCCGCGCCCCCGGGCGGGCGATGGAGCCGGGCCCTTCCTCGGGGAGGCCCAGCTGCTGCCCCCGGTAGCCGAAGTCCACGCCTGCTTGCTCCGCCGCGGCACGGGGGCCGGAGAGCCACGATCCGAGTGCTTGCCTGTTGTCCACCCGCCCACCGTACTGCGCCCGTTTTCGATCACTTCGGTCCGGGTGCGGGTGGGGCGCGACACGAGCCGGCCGGCGCCGCCCCGGTTAACTTCGACGAAACAAATGGGTCATGCTTGAGAAATCCCGACTGCCTAGGGTCGGGTCCGAGCGTGCGCCACCGCACTGGCCGCATCACCGAGCTGCAACCCCGCCCCTCCCCGGGCCGGGAGTAGGAGGAGTTGGATGTCCAAGCACGGGTTCCAGAACGCCGACGAGGTCGCGAAGTTCATCAAGGACGAGGACGTCAAGATGGTCGACGTCCGCTTCTGCGACCTTCCCGGCGTGATGCAGCACTTCTCGATCCCTGCGACGGCCTTCGACCCGTCCGAGGAGCTGGCCTTCGACGGCTCGTCGATCCGCGGCTTCCAGGCCATCCACGAGTCCGACATGTCGCTGCGCGCGGACCTCTCCACGGCCCGTCTGGACCCCTTCCGCCGGGACAAGACGCTCAACATCAACTTCTTCATCCACGACCCGATCACGGGCGAGGCCTACAGCCGCGACCCGCGGAACATCGCGAAGAAGGCCGAGGCGTACCTCGCCTCCACCGGCATCGCCGACACCGCGTACTTCGGCCCCGAGGCCGAGTTCTACGTCTTCGACTCGGTCCGCTTCGAGACCTCCGCGAACCAGGGCTTCTACCACATCGACTCCGAGGCCGGCGCCTGGAACACCGGTGCGGAGGAGAACAACCGCGGTTACAAGGTCCGCTACAAGGGCGGCTACTTCCCGGCCCCGCCGGTCGACCACTTCGCCGACCTGCGCGCCGAGATGTCCCTGGAGCTGGAGAAGGTCGGCCTCCAGGTCGAGCGCCAGCACCACGAGGTCGGCACCGCCGGCCAGGCCGAGATCAACTACAAGTTCAACACGCTGCTGGCCTCGGCCGACGACCTGATGCTGTTCAAGTACATCATCAAGAACGTCGCCTGGCGGAACGGCAAGTCCGCGACCTTCATGCCGAAGCCGATCTTCGGCGACAACGGCTCGGGCATGCACGTCCACCAGTCGCTGTGGTCGGGCGGCGCCCCGCTGTTCTACGACGAGGCCGGCTACGCGGGCCTGTCGGACACCGCGCGCTACTACATCGGCGGCATCCTCAAGCACGCCCCGTCGCTGCTCGCCTTCACCAACCCGACGGTGAACTCCTACCACCGCCTGGTCCCGGGCTTCGAGGCGCCGGTCAACCTGGTCTACTCGCAGCGCAACCGCTCCGCCGCCATGCGCATCCCGATCACGGGCTCGAACCCGAAGGCCAAGCGCGTCGAGTTCCGCGCGCCGGACCCGTCCTCGAACCCGTACCTCGCCTTCTCGGCGCTCCTCCTCGCGGGCCTCGACGGCGTCAAGAACAAGATCGAGCCCATGGAGCCGATCGACAAGGACCTCTACGAGCTGGCTCCCGAGGAGCACGCGAGCGTCCCGCAGGTCCCGACCAACCTGGAGGCCGTGCTCAAGGCCCTGGAGGAGGACAACGAGTACCTCCAGGCCGGCGGCGTCTTCACCTCCGACCTGATCGAGACCTGGGTCGACTACAAGCGCACCCACGAGATCGCCCCGATCCAGCTGCGCCCGCACCCGCACGAGTTCGAGCTCTACTACGACCTCTAAACCGCGGGACCACGGTCTGACGTGAAGGCGAGGGCCACCCCCAGGGGGGTGGCCCTCGCCTTTGTGCGTTCCGGGCCGTCTACGCCCGCCGGGCGGGCCGGACGCCGGGGGCGAACCACGCGCGGGCCGTCTTCGCGTAGGCGTCCACCTGGGACACGGGCTTGTCCAGCTCCGCCGTCAGCCGGGCCCGCTGGGAGAGCAGCACGGAGCGCAGGGCCTGGTCCCTCTCGGCCATCCGCTGGAGGGTGGCGATCTTGCGGGCGCTGCACCTGTCGAGCCGGGGCCAGGAGCCGTCCGGGGCGCGCAGTTCGGCGGTACGGCCCTCGGCCGACGCGTAGGCGTAGGCGACGAAGACCTCCTGGCCGCCGGAGACCGTCGGCTTCACGACGCGGTCGGCCACGCCGCCCAGGATCTCCCGGGTCCAGTCCTGGCGGGGGAGCCACATCGCGCCCCAGACGGTGGCGTGCGGATAGGCCGGGTTCGGTCTCCGCTTCGGGAGCCGCGGGGAGAGCAGCCCGTCCTGCTTCATCAGGTGCAGGGAGTGCGCCATCCAGCCGATCTCGTTCCAGTGCTTCGCCTCGTCGAGCACCACCTCGCGCTGCATCTGCGTGTCGATCGCCCCGGCCACGGCGGGGGCCAGCCGCCGGGCGTAGTCCGGCCGCACCCGGAGCACGACGTCCAGGAGCACGTCGATGGAGAACGGGTTGAGCCGCCTCACCAGGGAGGCGGCGGGCAGGCGCTCCAGTTCGTCGAGCAGCAGCCGGACGGGCTCGTGGGCATCGGCCCTCACCAGCAGCGACAGCAGCGAGGGCAGGTTCATCAGGTCCTTCACCCGCCCGTACGAGAGCCTTCGGGCCAGTCGTTGCCCGGGGATGTCGGCGGCCAGCCGGGCGGCCCAGCCGACGTCCCAGATCAGGGCCAGCCGCAGAACGTCGCAGAGCGCGGCCGGACTGGTCACCTGGAGCACCGTCGCCTGGTGCCGCTCGCGGAGCTTGTCCACCCAGTTCGAGTGGACGCTGCCCGGACGCAGCCCGAGCGCCACCAGCTGGCGGACGACCTCGTACTGCTGGGTGGGGTGCTGGATGTGGGCGAGTTCGCTCGTGAAGGCGTTCCACGCCCCCCGCTCGCTCTGCAGGTCGCGCATGAGCGTGACGCCGACGCCGGCGGACACCCGCTCCACCGCCGTCAGCAGCCGGGCCGCGTCGACGGGGTTGCTGTACACGGCCTGGCGCCCCTTCTCCCGCAGCTGGCTGTCCTTGCGTCCGCGCCGGGGGACCGTCCTGGCCCCCAGCTCGTCGAGGGCCGCCGCGGCGGTGTCGCGGTTCAGCGCGGCCAGGCCGTTCATCACCTCGGTCAGCTGGTTCGCGCCGACTCCGCGGCTGATCTGCGCGGCCCAGCGCCGGCCCACCGCGTCCGGGGTCTCCGTGCCGTCCTTCCGGAGCACCCACAGTCCGGCGTCCCTCCTCGGCACTCCCCCGTCGACGAGCGTACGGGCGGTCTCGCGGGCGCTCAGCACCGCCGACGCGGGCGAGACGGCGGCCGTCTTCTCGATGAAGCCGACCGCGTCGTACTCGTTGACGTACTGGCTCGACAGCCCCTGGAACATGGCGCGGCCGAGCTGGTGGAAGAAGCGCCGGGCGTCCGCGATCGACGACTCCCTCATCCCCTCGAAGAGCTTCTTGTCGGCCACCTGCCGGCGCAGCTTCACCAGGAAGGCCGCCCCGAACTCCTCGTCCTGCCCGAGCAGCAGGGCGGCCTGCGGGCCCCAGGGCCGCATCGAGCGGTTCAGCGCCCCGGCGACGACGTCCACGAACTGGTCCAGGCACTCCTCCCGGAAGGAGGCGTGGGTCTCCCAGATCCCCTTGATCAGGTGGTACTGGATGGAGATCCGCGGGTCGTCCTGCAGCCGGTCGGTCACCCACTCCTTGCCGATCTCCTCGGCGAGGTACTGGCCGAAGCCCTTCTTCTCGGTCAGGAACAGCTCGTCGACCCGTGCCGTCGCCGACAGGAGCAGACCGGTGCCCTTGAGGTCCTGGTTGTCACGCACCTGTTGGGCGAGGGAACGGGCGAGAACGACGTCGGGGCGTTCCGCCTGCTCGCCGTAGAGCGCGTGCCGGGCGGTGTAGTCGTGGATCTCGCTGGTCGTCCGGATCAGCAGGGCCGCGTCCGTCGGGGTCGCGGTGCGCAGGGCGTTGCGGATGGCGACGCCGAAGCCCTCTCCCTTGTTGATCTCCTTGTCGTTGAGCATCTTGGTGACGAACCCGACCCGGTAGTCCCGGGCGTCCACCAGCGCGTACCGCAGGTCCACCGCGTCGGTCTGCCGCAGCGCCTGCCGGATGGCCACCCCGTGGCTGCGGAAGACGGTCTCCCAGTCCTCGTAGTCGGGGTCGTACCGCAGCCGGAGGACGAGGGAGGAGATGTAGAGCGCGATGCCGCGCGCGGGATCGGGATCGTGGTCGAGGAGCTTGCGGACCTCGGTCTCGTTCTGGACGAAGGAGGCGTAGTTCGGGCTGCCGATGTCGTTGGCCGCGCGGCGCACCAGGCGTTCGACCCGGCCGACCGTGCGGTAGTCGAGGGCCTTGTCGGGGTCGAGGCGGATCAGGGTCTCGGCTCCACGCCTGGCCACGATCTCGTCGAGATCCTGGTGGTGGAAGCGGCTGAGCTGCTCCAGCACGCTGTACAGGCCGTCGTCGGGCTTCGGCGTGCCGTCCAGCAGGTCTCCGAACCGCTGCACCATCCAGGCGGCGAGGGTGTCGAACCGGGAGTCGCTGAATCGGTGCCGGTGCCGGTGGATCGCGCGGATCACGGCCAGCAGGTCGCGTCCGGACCCGAGGGTGGCCTGCGGCAGCCGCGCCACGAAGGTGTCCAGGAGCTTGCCCATCAGCTTGTCGCCGAACGAGGAGTCCATGACGAGCAGCACCAGCGCGATGTCGATCGGTGACGCGTTCCGGCGCCACTTGGCGAAGTCGGCCTCGTGCTCGGGGCGGAGCAGGCGGTCGGCGAGGCTGCGGCAGACGCGCTCGTCGCACAGGCGCGCGCCGCGCAGCATGGGCAGCAGCCCGCTGCGGTGATCGCCCAGGTCCTTGAAGAGTTCCCTGGCGACGAGCTCGGCGACGAGCTCGTGGCGGCGCGGCCGGGTGGCCTCGTCGGTGTACGCCACTCCGGCGTAGGCGTCCAGGATGGTGCGGGAGTCCGTGGGGCTGGGGAAGCGGAACCGGTCGGGGTCCCGGTCCGACGCGGCACCGAGCCGGGAGAGGACGGGGCGCTCGTCCTCCGGGACGCTCACGTTCCCGCCGAGCAGGGAGACGGCCGCGATGGCGGCGGCCAGGTCCTGGGTGTCCGCCCCCAGCCCGAGGCGGTCGGTGAAGTCCTGCCGGAGTTCCTCCTCCAGGCGTTCGGGTCTGTCGTCCCCGCCCCGGTAGTCGCGCAGGCCCTTGGTGAAGCGGCTGAGGTCGTGGGGGAAACGGCGCACCAGCGCGTCGAGGAAGCGGGGGTTGCCGGCGACGCCGTCCCCGTGGATCGCCCGGGCCCGTGCGGCCAGGTCGAGGAGGGCGGCGGGACGGACGATGGACGGCACGACGGTGAGGTTGGACGCCTGCCAGTCGTGGAGCGAGTTGATGTCGTACTCGAGGCAGGCGAGCACGCTGACGCCGAGTTCCGTCGACACGGCGCGCAGCGCGCGGTCGACGTCCGTCTCGCCGATCGGCCGGATGTCGTCGAGGATGACGACGGGGCTGCTGGTGCCCGGCTGTTCCTGGGGTTCGAGACCGCCCAGGGCGTGGCGCACGACCCGGGTGAGGACGTCACCGCTCGGGAACGCCCGGTCGTCCGGGGAGAGGACGACCACGCGCCGGCCGGCCTCGGCGAGCGCCCGCGCCGTGCACCGGACGATGCAGCTCTTCCCCGAGCCGGGCGGTCCTCCCAGCACGGCCACCTTGCGCTCCGCTTCGTGGAAGATCGCGACGAGGCTGTCGACCTGGTCCGTGCGGACGTCGGGAAGCCACTGCCCGTCGGGCTGCGTCCGCGACCAGTCGTCGAGACGCCATCGGATGGCCTTCAGGGCGCTGGTGTGCCAGTTCCGCGTCCAGTCGTCCCAGGCGGCGCCCCAGTAGGCGCGGGCGGCGCCCGCCAGGGTGAGGCCGGGGTCCGCGACCGCGAGGGTCGGGGTGGCGTCCCCGGCGGAGGTGCGGAACCAGCCGCCGTGGCCGGGGTGGACGAGCGTGCCGCCGCAGGCGTCGGCGCGGAGGGACGCCTCGCCGGGCTTCAGGGACTCGAACGGGGTCGCCGTGCCGAGATGGGAGGTGGAGAGCCCGCCCGCGGCCCACATGCCGGGCGCGGGGTGGGGCAGTTCGGGGGCGGCGAGCGTCCGGGAGAGGAGTCGCAGCGCGGCGGGCAGGGCCACCGTGGGGTCGTCGAAGCGGCTCGGCGGCAGCAGGCCCCGGGCCGCCAGTCTCGGCTTCGGGTCTCCCGCGGGCTCCTCGTCCATCCCGAGCTGGAGGAGGAGGGTCCGTACGGGCTCCGCGGCTCCGTCGGAGGCCCTGTTGGTGGCGGGGGTGACGGACCGCCACCTCCTGGTGATGCCGGCCAGTTCGCGGACGGTGTCGTCGTGGCCGGTGGCGTCGTCGTCCGCCTTGCCCTCCAGGGCGAGCCGGACCGTCCAGGCCGCGGGCGGCAGCTCCGGATCGGTCTCCGTGCGGAGGACGGTGACGTCCAGGTGCTCGGTGGCCGGGTGCTCCGCGGGGGCGTAGGGGCCGCTGTCGGGGGCGTCGGCCCGATCGTAGAGGCGGACGAGGTCGTCCTTCATGCCCTCGATGCCCTCGATGTGCGCGACGAGGTCGGCATCCGGTCCCTCGCGGGTGTCCGGGTCCAGGAGCATGAAGGCGAGCCGTTCGAGGCTGGTGCGGTCGGAGCCGGTCACGAACCGGTCCGGGAGGCCGAGCGCCGCCCCCCGCAGGTCCCTCCGCTCGGCTTCCTCCAGCAGGGGCCGGATGCCGTGGGTGTGGAGCCGTCCGAGCAGAACGCCGAGGGACGTGCGGACGGTGGATTCACCGCGTTTCGTCAGGATGTCGTCGAGGGCGAGCAGCGCGCCGGTGACACCTTCACGTGGCGAGACGGAGTCCAGGGCCGTCATCTTGCCTCCTCACTGCGGTCGGCCGTCGGGAACGGGCCGGCTGGGTCGGGGGTCGGCGCCGGCCGGGGAGGATCGGGGCGGACGTCGAGACAGAACACGCCGCGCAGGTCGGTCACGACGAGGCGGGAGCCGTCGGCGTCGAAGGCGAGCGCGACGGGCTGGTCCGGCAGCGGCAGCCGGGGGGCGGGCCGTTCCTCGGCGGAGGTGAGCGGGCGGAGGCACAGCCAGGGCTTCCGGCCGCCGCCGGCCACGGCCGCCAGGCCGTCGTCGACGGCGAACGCGAGCGTTCCGTCGCGCGTCGCGGGGAGGTCCAGTCCGCGCGTCCCGTGGTTCTCGTCCCACACGTACAGCCCCCCGCGGCGGTCGAGCACGCCCACGGTGCGACCGGTCGAGGACACCACGGCGCGCTGTGCGAGGGGCATGAGCAGCGGCTGGCGCCGTACGGCCGTCGCCCCGCCGGCCAGGACGCGTGCGGCCACGGTGCCGGACTCGGTGGTGGCGACGAGGCGTCCGTCGCCGGTTCCGCCCGCCAGGTACACCTGGGCGACGCGGCTCGACCCGGGCAGGGTGAGCGATCTGGTCCGCCCGCCGGCGCCCGGCTCGACGATCTCGATCCGCGCGTCCCTGGCGACGGCGAGCAGGCCGTCGGTGCGCAGCGAGAAGGCCGTCGCCCCGTCCAGGGCGGGCAGCGGCTCGGGGGCCCCGCCCTTCAGCGGGTGCCACAGCAGTCCCGTCCCGTTCGCGACGAGCGCGACGACCGGCTCGCCGCCGACGACGGCGAGCGACAGGTGCGTGGCGATGCCGTCGCGCTCCGGCCGCGCCGCCACGCCGAGCTGCGCCCCGTCCGCCAGGTTCCACAGCCGTAAGGAGGCGTCCTCGTGGGTGGTGACCGCGTAACCGTCGCCGGAGGCGTCGGACGCGACCGCCAGGAGGCCGGGCACGGGCACGTCGTCCTTGCGGGTGGCCCACCGGACGTCGGCGGCGGCGCCCAGGTCGCGCGGGTGCAGACCGCGCGCCTCCTGCCCGGACCTGAGGAGGTCGAGCTTCACCTGGAACGCCCGCTCCGCCGGGCGCAGCCCTGCCGTCTGGCGCCGTACGCCGTCCCCGACGCCGGGCGGCAGGACCCGCGTCCCTCCGCCGTCCAGCTGCCGGGCGAGGGCGCCGCCCGGCAGCGCGGTCCAGAAGGCCGGCGCGGACAGCTCGGCGACGAACGCCTCCTCGAAGTGGCGCGCTGCCGACGCGAACAGCGCGGTCAGCGGCGGGTCCGCCGCCCAGTCGATCCCCGGCTCCCCCGACGTCCGAACGGGCAGGCAGTCCCGCACCGCCGCGGCGAACTCCCGGTCCCGCGACTCCGGCGCGACGGGGGTGGAGAGGCGCCAGGCGGGGGGTGTGGCGGGGCCGGGGCCGGTGGCGGGGCCCGTGCCCGGATCGGGTGGCGCGGCGGTGGTGTCGGTCAGCGCGTCGGCCAGGAGGTTCGCGGCTTCCCTCGCCTCCTCCGGACCGTACGTCCTGCCGGAGCGGTCCGCGGCCGTGGCCAGCGCCGCCCAGTGTTCGGCCGTCAGGCCGGCGTCGTGTCCGACGGCCGCCGCGGCCCGCACCGGCTCCAGCATCGCCCGGCACCAGTCGTCCGCGCGGCCGCCGGCGGCGAGCAGGCTGTGGTGGAAGTGCGTCAGCCGCTTTCCCGCCGCGCGCCGCGCGGCCGCCCCGGCGTCCTGGCCGTGCGGGGTGCCGAGGAAGGCGTCGACGGCGTGGACCGCCGCCCCGAAGTGCCCGTGGCAGGCGGCGGCTATCTCCTCGGCGCCCCGGGCGCGCGCGTAGGCGCGGACGCCCTCGTCGTCGGTGCCGAGCTGGAGCACCGGCAGCCGGAGGGCCTGCCACACGTCGTCGGCGGCGGTGGCGTGGCCCGCCGAGGCGATGACGGTCGTGCGCGCGTACTCGGTCAGGGGGTCGAGGAGGTCCCTCACCACGGTCGCGGGGTCGTCGCCCGCCAGATGGAGGTCGTCCACCAGGACGGTCCGGGGAGGCAGGTCCTCCAGGGCGTCGCACAGGTCGTCCGGGGTCGGGGCGCTCCCCGGGTCGAGGCCGAGCGCCACGGCGATCTGCCGGGTCAGGCCCGGCACACTGGCGTCCTGGGCAGACACCAGCGCGTGCACGGACCCGTCCGGGAGGATCAGGCCGCGCCGGGCTACGGGCGGCAGCCGCCGCCGCCACTCGCTCTTCCCGCTCACGGCCAGGTGTCCGAGGAGCGCGCTCTTGCCGACTCCGGCCGCGCCCCTGACGATCAGCGGCCCGGCCGGTCCCCCGCCGGCGGCGAACTCGCGGAGGCGCCGCTGCTCGTCGGCCCGGCCCGAGAAGTACCAGCCCGGCTCGCGCTGCCCGCTCCGGCCGCGTGCGAGGTGGGACCACTCGTCGAGTTCCCGGTCGAGCCACTCGGGGGAGGTCCGGGGCATGTGCGCCGGATCCGGCAGCACACGGCAGCCCCGGCGGTCGGTCGAGGACACCCACACTTCCTGGGTGTCCGACGGCAGGTGCCCGTTGATCCGCTCCACGAGCACGGAGGGCTCGATGAACTCCTGCGCGCCGTCGCTTCCGGAGAGCGCCTTGGCGAAGGCGTGGGCGAAGGCCAGCTGCTGGGCCTGCTGGTCCCTGCGAGCCGCGGCGATCACCCAGGCGTCGTACGTGACGCGGCCGGCGGCGGACTGACGCCGGACGGCGTCCATCGCGTCGTGCGCGCCGGGCCCGGAGTAGCAGGCGTCGAGGACGACGATCGCCTGCTCGAAGCCCGTGTCCCCGTGCAGGGTGCGCATGATCTTCGCCGGTTCGAGGACCTCCGTCCGCCCTGTTGCCGTGGGCAGGGCCAGGCCCCACTGGGTTTCGCCCTCGTACACCCCGTGCCCGGTGCAGTACACGAACAGGGACAGGGGTGACCCGTGCTCGCCGCGGCGCACCGCCTGCAACCACGCGTGGAGGTCGTCGCACACCTCGTGCAGACCGCGCTCCCCGGTGGCCCCCGGGGGCCTGGGGATCTCCCGCATCCCCAGGCTCTGGAGGGTGCGGCGCATCTCCCTCAGTTCGTGCGGGACGTGTTCGAGTCGTGCCAGGCCGGATTCCTCGCCGTACTCGCCCTCCCCGGCCAGGAAGAACCACCGCTCACCCAAGAGCTGCACCGACTGCGCGAGCGGTCCAGACGTTGCTGAGGTAGCGGGTGCAGTCGTGCATGTGGAGCAGGGGGTTGGTGACGACGAAGTCCTCGACCTCGTCGGCGCCGTAGAGGCCCTCGAGGCGCTTGCGGAGGGCGACGACGTCCTGTTCCGCTGCCACGTTCACCCAGCGGCGCACGGACGGCGGGCGGCCCGGTTCCGCGTGGGCCGAGCGGGCCAGGCGGCGCCGGATGGACTTCAGTCCGAGCGGCGAGCCCATGGTGACCAGGGTGTCGATCTTGACGTCCCTGAGCTTCCACAGCACCTCGTAGGCGGCCACGCTGCCCAGCGAGTGGGCGAGGACCACCCGGGTGTCGTCCTGGATCGCCGTCTCCAGCTCGCCCCGGATCTCCTCCCCCAGGGCCGCGTCCTCGAAGTACCGGTGCACCTGCTTGATCTGGCGGATGACGACCGAGGCCGTCACCCCTCCGAGGTAGGGCGTCCTCTCCAGGATGCTGAGGCACGCCTGCGCGCCGCGGACGACGACGCCCTTGGAGGCCGGTCCGTCGCTCTCCTCGTCGAACGCCGCCGGGTCCGCCTCCCGGGCCATGGCCTCCAGGAGCTCGTACTCGAAGCCGTCGGCCACGTCGGCGGCGGTGTAGAGCGCGTCACCGCCGGCCTTGCCCGTGCCGCCGTTGTACAGGTGCCCGTAGAAGGCCGCTTCGAACGTCACCGACGCGGGGTCGGCGTACCGGATGTTCCGCAGGCCGGTGCTCAGCGCCCCGTGCCATGTCTCGTGCATCTCCTCGCGGGACCGCCAGGACCAACCGATGCCGTGTACGCCGACGATACGGGCCACGCTCGCCTCCCCGTTGAGGGCCGGATCATCCCGGCCGGGCATGCCAGAAGAATAGCCCTGAACGGCGTAGCGAGGAGGGGGTGACGACCCATCTGCTTCCGTGCTCCGCACGGCGGTTGGGCTGCGGAATTGCCGGGTCCGACGCTCCCGGGAGTCCCGGGGACGGCGGACCCGGCGCCTGCCGCGCGCGGCTCAGCGGTTGTGGCGGATGAAGGTGCGGACCAGCCGGCAGGTGGTGTCGGAGGGCGGACGGATGCCTATGCGCTCGGCCATGGTGCGGATCGTCGCGTTCGTGGCCTTCGACGGGATGTAGACGCCCGAGTCGAGCAGGGCGATGGCGAGGCGCATCGCCTTGAGGCGGCGGTTGTGGGTGACGTACCACTCGCGCGGGCGGCCGGCCGGGAGGGCCTTCTTCCGGAGGGGCGTGAAGGGTTCGATGGACGGCCTGCGGATCACGGCTGCTGCCATGGGCTACCTCCTGGCGAACGGTGGCGGGGGCCCTCCCCGGGGCCCTTGCCTTCAGCTCCTATTTTACGGCCGGGCACTGACAATCGGCCCTGGTCGGACAGGGTTCGGGGGTAGATTCGGGGGATGGAGATCTGGATCAATCCCGCCTGTTCCAAGTGCCGCGGCGCCCTCACCCTGCTCGACGCGGAGGGGGCCGACTACACCGTACGGAAGTACCTGGAGGACGTGCCCTCCGCGGAGGAGATCCGGGACGTCCTGAAGCGGCTGGAGCTGGAGCCGTGGGACATCACGCGGACCGGGGAGGCCGAGGCGAAGGAGCTCGGGGTGAAGGAGTGGGGGCGGGAGCCGGGGGACCGCGAGCGGTGGATCGAGGCGCTGTCCGCGCACCCGAAGCTCATCCAGCGCCCCCTCATCACCGCCGACGACGGCAGCGCCGTCGTCGGACGGTCGGAGGAGGCCGTGCGGGACGCCCTCGGGCGGGGTTAGCCGTCCCTCTCCCCCAGGGCCCGGGTCATGAGGTGTTCGCCGGGGCGCTCCCCGGAGCGGCGGTGGCCGAGGCGTTCGCAGAGCGTCCTGGCCGGGGTGTTGCCGGTGAGGACGGCCAGGCGGATCAGCGGCGCGCCGTTCTCCCCGGCCCACTCCTCCACGGCCGTGACCGGCCGGGTCGCCAGTCCCCGGCCGCGGGCCCCGGGCGCGACCCAGAGGGAGCGCAGCTCGGGGACGCCGTCCGGGGGGACGAGGCCGCCGGCCAGTCCCACCGGGCGGTCGCCGAGGAGGGCGACGAGGCCGAGGGCCGTCGGGTCGTCCAGGCGGGCCTGCCGGCGCTCCTCGCCGCCGGCCCGCCAGTCCGCGAGGTCCCTCGTGAACGCCTCGGGCGAGAGGGTCGGGGCGGCCGGCCGGGCCTCGCCCCGGAGCCGCCGGTCGCCGGGACCCACCCTCCGCAGGACGGGGACGCCGGGCGAACACCCGGAGACCGTGACGGCTCGGGGGCCGGTGCCCGCATCGGTACTGGTGCCGGTGACCGTGCCGGTGCCGGTGACCGCGCCGGGACCGGAGTCCGTGCCGGGACCGGAGTCCGTGCCGGGACCGGTGCCAGGACCGGTGACCGTGCCGGTGCCGGTGACCGTGCCGGTGCCGGTGACCGCGTCGATGCCGGTGGCCGTGCCAGGGCCCGTGGCCGCGCCGATGCCCGTGACCGTGTCGATGCCGGTGGCCGTGCCGGGGCCCGTGGCCGTGCAGGTGCCCGTGACCGTGTCGATGCCGGTGACCGTGGTCGTGGGGTCAGTGGGCCGTGGCACGGGTCTCCGCCTCCGTGAGGAGTTCGGTGAGGCGGAGGGCGAAGCGGGCGTCGCAGGGGTGGGGGGTGGCGGTGGCCGCCGCGGTGAGGAGGGCGTCGACGGCGTGGGCGTAGGCCTCCGCCGCGCCGTTCCAGGCGGGCAGCTCGGCGCGGCCCGCCGTGCCGTGGAGGGTGATCGCCGCGCCCGCCGCCTCCGGCGGGGCGCTCAGGCTCAGGGTCGCCGTGCTGCTCGCGCCCGAGGCGTGGCGGAGGACCAGGTGGTGGGTGTCCTCCGGGCCCTTCGCCGCCGTCAGGGCGGTCACCTCGCCGAGGACCGGCAGGAGGACCGAGAGGACGTGCGGGCCCACGTCCCACAGGCCGCCCTTGTCGCGCCGCCACGGGGAGGCCGCGTAGGGGCTGTCGGAGCCGGGGGCGTAGAGGGAGCCGAGCCAGCGGGCCTCGGCGACATACCAGCCGCCGGCCGCCCGCTGCTCCTCGATCCAGCGGGCCGTCTCCGGGGCGAAGCGCAGGGTGCAGAAGACGACGGAGGCGACGCCCGCCGCGTCCGCCGCGTCGACGACCTCGCGGGCGGCCGCGACCGTGGTGGCGAGGGGCTTGTCGAGCAGCAGGTGGCAGCCTGCCCGGGCGGCGCGGGCGGCGATCGGCGCCTGGACGTCCGGCGGGAGCGCGACCGCGACGGCGTCGCACTCCGCGAGGAGCGCGTCCAGGTCGTCGTACGCGCGCGTGCCGGAGGCCGCGGCCAGTTCGGCGGCCGCCTCCGGGCGCCGGCCCCAGACCCCGGCGAAGTCGACCCCCTCGTGCGCGGCCAGGGCCGGCGCGTGGGTCCGGGCGGCCCAGGGGCCGGTGCCGAGGAGTCCGATGCGGGGGCGCGACTGCGCGGAAGGGTTCGCCATGGCCCCCAGTCTGCCCGCCCGGGCCGCCCGCGCTCACCCGATATCCCCTGGCCGTCCTCCCCCGGGCCGGTGTTAGCGTGCTCGGGTGCCGGCCGCGGGACTTCGGTGCGACTTCCGATACCTGCCCTGTAAAGCAACGTCTTCGCTGATCGCGCTTCCTCTCCCCGGCCGGCACGCCGACACGCGAGAAGGGGGCCGCCGTGTCCGAACTCGTCGCCGCCGAGGACGTGCTGCTCTTCGTCAACGCGGCCGTGACCGCCACGGGGCAGCGGGAGTTCCGCTCGTCCGCCGCCGAGCAGCGGCTGTCGCTGGACTTCCTCCACGCGTACGTGCGGGTCAACTACCGGCCGCTGTACGCGGCGTGCCTGGCGCTCGACATCAACGACCACAACGCCGCGCTCGTCGTCGAGCAGCTGCTGCGGACGCCGGGCGAGGCCGGTGACGGCGAGGGGCGGCTGATCGCGGCCCGGCTGGCGCGGATGGCGCCGCAGCGGGTGTACCGGCTGTTCCGGGCGCTGCGCGCCGCCGGGGTGAACAACCGGCGCACCCGCGCGATCACCCGCGAGTGGCTGGCCGCCCGGCCGGATCCGGCGCTGGACGCCGTGAAGTACCGGGCCGGCGTGAAGACCGCGCTGCGGCACGCGCACCTGCCGGCCGCCGACGCCGAGACCGGGGACTTCCTCTTCGCGCCCGGGCGCCGGACGCGGTACGCGCACCCGATGCTGGAGGCGTACCGGCGGGCCGGGTACGAGGAGGCCGCGCTGTACGGGCTGCCGTTCACCGTCGCGGAGGGCTTCGCGGCGAAGCACGGCGTGGACCGGGCGGTGTTCCTGGAGCGGATCGCGCCCCGGATGACCCGGGTGGAGCGGCTGCGGACCGAGCGGGCCGCCGGGCGGGGCGGTGCGGCAACCGGGCTGCGCGGGATGCCGCTGACCCGGCTGGCGCTGTACGTGCTGGCGCTGCCGTACGCGGAGCGGGCGGCGCGGCGGGCCGAGCTGACCGGGGCGCTGCGGGCGGCGGCGCGGCGGGCGGCGGGGCCGTACGCGGGGAGCTGGGGGCGGGTGGCGGCCGTCCTCGACGACAGCTTCTCCTCGTCGGGTTCGGCGGTGAAGCGGCGCCGGCCGCTGGCCGTGGCGCTCGGCTGCCACTTCCTCCTGGAGGCGCTGGCGGCGCCGGGGGCGTACACCGGCCTGTGGACCTCGGGCGGTACGGATCCGCTGCTGGTCCGGCCGTACGGGCCCACCCCGCTGGGGCTGCGGATCCTCGACGCGCTCGACGGCGGGCCCGACCGGCTGGTGATCGTCTCGGACGGCTGGGACAACGCGCCGCCGGGGCTGGCGGGCGAGGTGCTGCGGGTCTGGCGGACCCGGCTGGATCCGGGGCGGCGGACGGCGGCGGTCCATGTGAACCCCGTATACGACGCCGGGGTGTTCGACGTGCGCCGGCTGGGCCCCTCGGTGCCGGCGGTCGGCATCCGGGACGCGGAGGACCTGCCGGCGCTGGTGGAGATCGCCGGGTTCTCCGAGGGGCGGACCGGGCTGACGGAGCTGCGCGCCTATCTGGACCGGCGGGTGGCGGACTTCCTCGCCGCGCACGCGAAGGGGGCGGGGGCATGACGCGGATCGACCTGACCGGGCTGGAGACGCGGCCCTCGCAGGTGTGGGGCGGGATACGGCTGGTGCCGCTGGTGCGGGCCGAGCCGGTCGAGGGGCTGCGGCTGCGCCGGGAGGTGTACGAGCGGGACGGCGGGCACGGGTACGGGCCCTCGTCCGTCGACGTCGGCGACGGCACCGCCTACGCCTCCTACGTCCCGCACGGCTTCGTCGCGGACTGGTCGGGGGCGGGGCGGGAGGAGGCGGCGTACGGCACCCGGCTCGGGGACGGGCCGCCGGCCGCCGTGCCGCTGCGCGCCCCGCACCACCGGCTCGCCAAACGGCGGCGCGGCGAGCGGCGGCTGCGGTTCCTGCCGCTCCACCTCGCCCTGGACGGATACCTCTCGCTGCACTTCGGCGGGCCGTCCGTGCTGTGGCAGGAGTGGTCGCGGGAGGCGCTGCGGCGGGGCCTGTCGCCGCGGGCGGAGGCGGCGTACGCGGGCGCGGACGTGCCGGGGCTCGCGGAGGCGCTGCGGATCTTCGAGCTGCACCCGGGCCAGTGCGGGGTGATGGTGTACGCGGCGGACGCGGCGGCCGCCGCCTTCGTCGTCCCGCACCCGGAGGACTACCGGCTGCTGCACCCGACGCTGGTGGAGGACCTGTTCGGCGAGCTGGTGCACCAGTACGCGCACTACGGCGGTCCCGTGCCGGAGTTCGCGGCCCGGATCCGGGACGGCGCGGGCGGGATCCGGGACCTCGCGGACCTGCGGGCGGCGGCCCGGGAGCAGGAGCGGCGCTGGGCGGCGGCGCACGACGGGCTGATGGCGCGCGACCTGCTGGAGACGCCGTACGCCTTCGAGCGGGTGTACCGGACGGGGTCCTTCTCCCTGTACCGGTTCCTGCCGCCGTTCGCGCGGGACGGCCGGGGGCAGCACATCGGCGAGCTGATCTGCGACCACAAGGGGCGGACGGCCTATCTGAAGACCTTCCGGCTCTCGGACGCGCAGGTCAGGAGGGGTTACCTGCTCCGCAGACTGGCCTCCTGCGACTGGCACCCGGGCCGTACGGCCGAGGCCCTGGGCATCTCGGGCGAGGAGCTGGTGCGGCGGATCCGGACGGCCGGCTTCGGCGGGCTGCTCGACGCGCACGGCCTCGCACAGGCCGCGCGCGAAACGCAGGAAGGCTGAGTAACACGGGGTTCACAAACGGGCAACCGAAGGGAAATCCCGTGTTGCGAAGCTGCGGTCACACGAAAGGCGCCACGGGCGGCGGGCCGGTTCACCGGCCGGACGTCCACCGCCGTCCCGCAGCTTCTCGCAGCGCCGCGAGCCGCCGCGGCCACCCGCAGCAGCACGCCACGCCCTAAGGATGACCCCGTGACCTTCAAGGCTGAGTACATCTGGATCGACGGCACCGAGCCGACCGCGAAGCTTCGCTCCAAGACGAAGATCATCGCGGGCGAGGGCCTGCCGCTGGCGGAGCTGCCGATCTGGGGCTTCGACGGTTCCAGCACCAACCAGGCCAAGGGCCACGCCTCGGACCGCGTCCTCAAGCCGGTCTTCTCCTGCCCGGACCCGATCCGCGGCGGCAACGACGTGCTGGTGCTGTGCGAGGTCCTCAACACGGACATGACGCCGCACGAGTCCAACACCCGTGCCGCGCTGGCCGAGGTCGCCGCGAAGTACGGCGCGCAGGAGCCGATCTTCGGCATCGAGCAGGAGTACACCTTCTTCGAGGGCACCCGCCCGCTCGGCTTCCCGGTCAACGGCTTCCCGGCCCCGCAGGGCGGCTACTACTGCGGCGTCGGCGTGGACGAGATCCACGGCCGTCCGATCGTCGAGGCGCACCTGGAGAACTGCCTCACGGCGGGCCTGGGCATCTCCGGCATCAACGCCGAGGTCATGCCCGGCCAGTGGGAGTTCCAGGTCGGTCCGCTGTCCCCGCTGGAGGTCTCCGACCAGCTGTGGGTCGCCCGCTGGCTGCTCTACCGCACGGCCGAGGACTTCAACGTCTCCGCGACGCTCGACCCGAAGCCGGTGAAGGGCGACTGGAACGGCGCGGGCGCGCACACCAACTTCTCCACCAAGGCGATGCGCGAGGGCTACGACGCGATCATCACCGCCTGCGAGTCGCTGGGCGAGGGCTCGAAGCCGCTCGACCACGTCAAGAACTACGGCGCCGGCATCGACGAGCGCCTGACGGGCCTGCACGAGACCGCCCCGTGGGACGAGTACTCCTACGGCGTCTCGGACCGCGGCGCCTCGGTCCGCATCCCGTGGCAGGTCGAGCAGGACCGGAAGGGCTACATCGAGGACCGCCGCCCCAACGCGAACGTCGACCCGTACGTGGTGACCCGCCTCATCGTGGACACCTGCTGCGAGGCGCTGGCCAAGGCCGGCCAGGTCTGACCGTCCCGCCGACGCGCATCCCGTGAAGGGGCGCCCACCGTTCCGTACGGTGGGCGCCCCTTCCGCCATGTGGTCAGGACGACAGGGGATTTGACCGCCCCGGGGCTGCTCAGGGGCGTTCCCTTCTGGTTCAATAGGGATATGGCCAGCAAGGAGCGGAACGACGGTGCGCGGGGTCGACTCGACCTCGAGCCGTTCTGGCCTTCCCGTCAGCACCACGACTTCGACCGGTGCTGTCGGCGCGTGAGGAACGCGTCGGCCCTCTAAAGCCGCGACCGGCAGACTCCGGTCCCCCCGGCCTTCGGCCGACGCGCATGACGCATGACGTACGACCTCCGGTCCGTCCCGCACCTCGCGCGAGAGAGCTGAGTCCTCCCATGGCCCACACCCAGGCTGTTGCCGCCCCGCTTGCCGCTCCCCGTCCCCGCCTGCGCGCCGTCGCCCCCGACGAGGTCGCCGGCCTCGCCCGGGTCGCCGACTTCCTGCCGCCGGGCGCCACGCTGCTGCCCGCCCCGCCGCACGCCCTGCCCGCGCTGCCGGGCCGGCCGCCGATGGTCGGCTACCTGGTCCTGCTGCCGGCCGACCAGCAGCCGCCCTCGCCCGTCGCGGCCGAGCCCGAACCCGGGTCCGTCCCCGAGGGGCCGGTCGGCATCGACGCCGAGCGGCGGATCGCCACCGTCGACGGCCGGGCGCTCGACCTGACGTACCTGGAGTTCGAGCTGCTCGCCCACCTCGTGGCCCACCCGCACCGGGTGCACACCCGCGACCAGCTGGTGCAGACGGTGTGGGGGTACGGGCACGTGGGCGACGGCCGCACGGTCGACGTCCACGTGGCCCGGCTGCGCCGCAAGCTGGGCGCCGAGCACCGCCACACGATCCAGACCGTGCGGCGGGTCGGCTACAAGTACCTGCCCTGACCGTCCCCTAGGAGACGGTCGTCCGCCTCGTCCTCGCCCGGCCCACCAGGGCGAGGACGAGTTCGGCGGCCAGGAGCAGCAGCAGGCTCGCGCCCAGCAGCGGGAGGAACCAGCCGATCAGCGCGACCGCCGCGGCGAGCGGCAGCAGGAGCGTCACCGGCACCTTCCCCCAGGCGCCCCGGCCGACCGGCCGGCGGGGGCGGCGCAGCCACCACATGCGGTAGCCCCAGAGGATCATCAGGGACAGCGCGAGGGCGAGGGCCGCGAGGACCAGCTGGTTGAACAGGCCCAGGAAGACGCCCATGTGCGCGTCGATGCCGATGCGGGTCAGCTTCGCGAGGAGCGGGTACTCGTCGAAGGCGAGCCGGTCGAGGACGGTGCCGTCGGCCGGGTCCACCGCGACCTGGTCCAGTGCGAGCGGGAACTGCTTGTCGGTCTCCTTCACCACGTAACCGCTGCCCCCGGAGGGCAGCGTGACGGCTATCCAGGAGCTGTCGAGACCGGCGGCGCGGGCGGCCGCGACGGCCCGGTCGACGCCGATGTCGGCGGTGGCGGGGGCGGCGGGCCGGTGGCCGGCGCCGTGGCCCGCGTGCTCGCCGCCGGCACCGGCCGGGGCGCCCGCCGAGAGGGTGGGGGTGGCGCCGCCGAGCCGGTCCTGGAGGGTGCCGATGTTCTCGCCCGCGTACTGCGACCAGGTCAGGCCGGTCGCGGAGAGCAGCAGCAGGCCGAGCGCCGCCCAGAGGCCGACGGAGCCGTGCCAGGAGAGGGTGCGGCGGCGGGACTTCGGGCCGCCCTCGGGGAGCAGCAGGGCGCGCCGCCGGGTGCGGCGCCGGGCGAACCAGAGGACCAGGCCGCCGAGGACCAGCACCCACAGCCAGCTGGCGGCGAGTTCGCTGTAGATCCGGCCGGGCTCGCCGAGGTGCAGGTCGCGGTGGAGTCCGTCGATCCAGGTGCGCAGCGGCAGGGCGCCGCTGCTGCCGTAGCTGGGCAGCTGCCCGCGCACGTCGCCGGTGTACGGGTCGACGAAGACGGCCAGCGAGGTGCCCTCGGGGGCGTCGGGGTCGGCCATCAGGACGCGGGTGGTCGCGCCGGGTTCGGCGCCCGGCCAGACGGCGGTGACGGTGCCGTCCGGGTTCGCCTCGCGGGCGATGCCGACCTGGCGGTCCAGCGGCAGGACGGTGTCGCCGGCCGGAACCTCCAGTTCGTGCGCGTACACGAGCTTCTCGGCCTGGAAGGAGAGGGCGTAGAGCAGGCCGCTGAGCGCGGCGACGAGGAGGAAGGGGGCGACGAGGAGGCCGGCGGTGAAGTGGAGCCGGAGGAGGAGCGGGCGGAGGGAGCGCAGGGCGCTCCGGGGCGCCGGGCGGGGCGGCGGGGCGGGTGCGCCGGCCGTTTCGGGGCGTGCGGGATCGTCGATGGTCATGGCTGTCCTCGGAGTCTCGTGAGGGGGCTGGGCCTGCCGTCGGGCAGGGGGAGGCGGCCCCCGGCGTCAGACGAGCGGACCGGGGACCGTGGCGCGGGGTGCGGGGGGCCGGGGCGGGCCGCGCCGGGAGAGGACGTGCGCGAGGACGGTGGCGTGCGGGCGCCGGGCGCTTCGGCGGGGCCGCCGGACCGGGCGGCGCGGGTCGGCGGGGACGGCGGCGGGGCCGAGGAGGACGGCGAGGAGGTGGCGGAGCGGGGTGAGGGCCGCCTCCGCGAGCGCGAGGAAGGCCGCCTCGCCGCGGGCCAGCCACAGGCCGCAGACCAGCGCGGCCAGGAGGTGGACGGCGAGCATGCCGGGGCCGCCGTCGGCGGCGGGGGCGAGGAGCGCGGCGAGGCCGTCGGGGGCGGTGGCGGCCTCGGTGGCGCCGGCGGCTCCGTGGGCCGGGTGGCCCGGGTGGATCGCGTGGACTGCGTGGCCCGCCGTTGCCCCGGCCGGTCCGGCGGGCGGGGGGTGAGGGGCCCCGGCCAGGGAGAAGCCCAGGTGGAGGGCGGCCTGGGCGGCGAGGACGCCGCCCGCGTAGGCGGCGGGGCCGCGCCGGCGGCCGGCCGCGCACCAGGCGGCGGCGGCCGTGACGGCGAAGGCGGTGAGGAGGGTGCGGGGGTCGAGCGCGTGCGCAGACATGGAGGAATGCCCCACCGCGGCCAGAACGACGCACACCACCGCGAACAGGGCGGCTCTCAGGGTGCGCAGCGGCGACCGGGGAGGCGTCATCGGGGACATGCTGTCACCCGCCCCCGGGACGGGACAGACCGCCTGCCGATGGTACGGAACGGACTACTTCCGGCCCCGCGCCGCGCCGCCCGCCCCACGCCGCCCCGGCTCCCGGCCGGTGGTGGTCGGGGCGGCCGGTAGGAGTCGGAGCGGCCGGTGGTGGCCGGGGCGGCCGGTGGTGCCGAGTGCGGGCCTGACCGTTACGGTCGGGGGGAAGCCGCACCACGGGAGGAGACCGCGCCCATGCCCGCGATTCCCGCCACCTCCGTCGCCAACCTCCGCGACCTCGGCGGCCTCCCGCTGGGCGGCGGGCGGTCCGTCCGGTCCGGGCTCGTGCTGCGCTCGGCGCAGCTCGACCGGCTGGAGCCGGAGGAGCCGGTGGTGGCCGGGCTGAAGCTGCGGACCGTCGTCGACCTGCGGACCGCCGCCGAGCGGGCCGACCGGCCCGACCGGCTCCCCGAGGGGGCGCGGCTGCTCGTCGCGGACGTGCTCGCCGACCACCTGGCCGCGAGCGGACTGCCGCCGGCCGCCCGGCTCAAGACGCTCCTCACCGATCCGGCGCTGGCCGAGGAGCACCTCGGCGGCGGCCGGATCCTGGAGGCGATGCGGCGCACCTACCGGGCCTTCGTGACCAGCGAATCGGCCCGCGCCTCCTACCGCGCCCTGCTCACCGAGCTGGGCACGCCCGGCGCGGGACCGCTGCTCTTCCACTGCACGGCCGGCAAGGACCGCACGGGCTGGGCGGCGACGGTGGTGCTCACGCTGCTCGGGGCGGACGAGGCGACGGTCCGCGAGGAGTACCTGGGGGTCAACGCGGCGGTGCGGCAGGCCTTCGCGCCGATGATCGAGGGCTTCGTCGCCCAGGGCGGCGACCCCGCGCTGGCGCTCGCGATGATCGGGGTCGTACCGGAGTACCTGGACGCCGGGCTGGAGGAGGTCGCGGAGCGGCACGGCTCGATGGAGGCGTACGTACGGGACGGCCTCGGCGTCCCCGACGAGCTCACCGAGCTGATCCGCGAGCGCCTGACGGTGTACGCGGCCTGAGGACGACCGCCTGGCCGTCCGCGTGCGCGGGCCGGGGCGCACGGGCCGGGGGCGCGCGCCCGGTCGTGTGCGCGGCCCGTGGGGGCGCGGGGGCCGGAGACACGGGGGCGGCCGGGGTGACCATCGGAAGAATCGCTCGTTCTGCTGAACGTGAGCACCCAGGATCTCGTTCCCTCGCCCGTGGGCCCCGTCGACGTCGAGCAGGCCGAGGCCGCCCTCGTCGAGCGCTATCCGCGCCTCGTCCGCATCGCCTATCTGGTCCTGCCGCCGACGATGGGCCGCAACCGGCGGGTGCTGACCGCGCACGCGCTCGTGCAGCGCGCCCTGCCGCGGCGGCGGGTGCCGGGGCCCGCCGTGCCGGAGCCCCGGCGGCCCGAGGACGCGGTGGATCCCGGGTACGCGTACGTGCGGGGCGAGGTGCTGCGGCAGGCCCTGGTGGCCGGGCTGCCGCTGCGGCGGTTCGCGGTGCCGCGCCGGGCGCAGCTGCCCCCGCTGCTGCCGCAGGTGTGGGGGCTGCGGCTCTTCCCCCGGGCCGGCGGGGCGGAGGAGCTCGCCCTCGACCAGCTGCTCTCCCGCCTCTCCGGCCCGGCCCGCGCCGCGTACGTGCTGCGCGGTCTGGAACGGCAGGGCGACGCGGAGGTCCTCCGGGTCCTCGCCGCGGCGGGGGCGGGCGACCCGGAGGCCGCCCTCGCCGAACTGGCCGCGCTGGAGGACGAGGAGCCGGCCCTTCCCGAGCCCGCGCCGCCGGCCCCCGCCCCGCCGGCCCCCGCCCCGCGCGGCGGCGAGCGCCCCGAGCGGGTGGCCGAGCAGGCGGGCCCCGGTCGCGCCCCCGCCGCTCCGGGCTCGCCCGCCCGGACGGGCCCGCCCCCCGCTCCCGCCGCTCCCGCGGCCGGGCCCCGGCGCAGCGGGGCCGCGCTGCTGGAGTCCGCGGAGTTCGACCCGTGCACCCTCCAGGCGCGGCCCGGTGACCTGCTCCGGCGGCGGCAGCACGGGCGGGCCGCGCTGGTGGGCGTGGCGGCGCTGCTGGTGTGCGGGGCGCTGCTCGGGCTGCCGGGGGACGGCTGGGGCAGAAACGGTGCTGCGGCGCCGAGTTACGCCCGCAACCCCGCCGCCGAGGCCGCCCTCGACCCGGCGAAGGTCAAGCGGGTCGCCCCGGCCGTCTGGCCCGGGGCCGTACGGCGGGACTTCTCGGTGTGGCCCGCGCGCGGCGAGCTGGCCGGGGACGCGCCGCTGCTGCGGCGGGCGCTCGCCGTGTGGGCGCGGCCCGGCGGTGCGGTGGAGTCGTCGGCGACGCCGGGCACGCCGGTCGGGCCGCCGATGGGTCCGCCCCAGCTCCTCTTCGCGGGGCGGGTGGACGCGGCCCGGGTGGTGCTCTTCCACGACGGGCTGCGGCTGGTGCGGTACGCCGAGCCGGTGGAGGGGAGGGCGGGCGCCGCGCTGGACTTCGCCCGGACCGACGGCGCGGAGGGCCCGGACGCCGCCGCCGTCGTCGTGACGCGGGCGGCGGGCAACGTGCGCTACCTGACCGCGCCGTGGGTGACCGGCGCCTCCGTGCGGGACCTGCTGATGCCCGGCAAGGAGCCGTGGGCGCTGGGGCGGGACGCGCGCGGGGTGACCGACGCCGTGCCCAGTCCCGCGCTCGCGAAGGAGTGCGCGCGCTGGAACACGCTCCAGGTGAAGGACGACTCCGGCGGCCGGCTGCTCGGCGACCTCGGCGAGCTGCTGCCCGCCCGGCTGCTGTGGGGTCCCCCCGGCGGGCCCGTGGACGCCACCGGGCGCGAGGCGCGGGAGAGCTGGTCGCGGACGGCCTGCCAGCTGACGACGGTGTTCGGGCAGGGGGTGCGCTCGGTGCGGTCCTGGCGGTTCGCCCGGCAGACGCTGCCGGAGGGCGCGGGGCGGGCGGCCTGGGTGTGCACCCGGGCGGAGACCTGGCGGGGCACCGGCACCCGGGTGCTCGCGCAGTTCCTGCCGCCGGACCGGAAGGCGCCGGCCGCGCTCGCCGCCCGCGCGCAGGACGCGCCCGCGTGCGGGACGCGGGAGCCGAGGGTGCTGGCCGGGGCGCTGTGGCAGGCGCCGGGCGGCGGCTGGTACGTGCTGGCGGCGGGCGGCCCCGACGTGGCGTCGGTGGAGGTGAAGGGCGCGGTGGCGGCCCGTGCCGAGGGCCCGGTGCTGGCCGCGAAGGCGGCGGCGGGGGCCCGCGCGGAGCTGAGCGCCACCCTGGAGGACGGCCGCCGCATGCCCGCGCTGCGGTGAGCCGGCGGGGGCGGGACCGCGCGCCGGAGCGCGTGACGCCCGGCAGGCCGAGCGGCGGCCGTACGGCGGCGGTGCGGCGGCCGCGCACCGGGCGTACGGCAGGCGTGTCGCGGCCGTGCGGCGGGCCGAAAAAGGGTGTGCACGGCTCTGTTCGCCGTGCTTACTCCTCAGTACATTGACGGCATGTCTAATACGCAGCCTGCACCGGTGGCGTCGGAACACGTCGAGCTCAAGGCCCGCAAGGTCGCCTTCGACTGGCAGGAGACCCCGCTCCACTGGGTTCCCGGCGACCCCTTCACCACGCACACGATCAACGTGCTGCACCTCCTGCTCCCGGCCGGCGAGCGGTGGTTCGTGCACGTCTACCAGCAGGCGCTGCCGTACATCACCGACGACCGGCTGCGCGCGGACGTCATCGGCTTCATCGGCCAGGAGGCCGTCCACTCGCAGGCGCACGACGACGTGCTGCCGCACCTGCGGAAGCAGGGGCTCGACCCGACGCCGTACACCGCGCAGGTCGACTGGTTCTTCGAGAAGCTGCTCGGCGACCGGACGCTGCCGCCCGGCCGGCCGCGCCGCTGGTGGCTGATGGAACGGGTCGCGCTGATCGCCGCGATCGAGCACTACACCGCCTTCCTCGGCGACTGGATCCTCAACGCCGAGGAGCTGGACCGGCGCGGCGCCGACCCGATGATGATGGACCTGCTGCGCTGGCACGGCGCCGAGGAGGTCGAGCACCGGTCGGTGGCCTTCGAGCTGTTCATGCACCTCGACGGCGGCTACCGGCGCCGCGCCCGCACCTGGGCGCTCGCCTTCGGCGCGCTGGTCTTCCTCTGGCAGCGCGGGGTCCGCTTCTTCCTGGAGAACGACCCCAGCCTGCTCGACCCCAAGGCCTCCTGGGCGGACTTCTACCGCAGGGGCCGCGAGGGCGTGCTGCCCGCCACCCCCGACGTGCTGCGCTCGATCCCCCGCTACCTCAGCCGCGCCTACCACCCCTCCCAGGAGGGCGACACCGCGCAGGCCGTGGCCTACCTCGCCGCCTCCCCCGGCGCCAACGGAGGCCGCTGATGCCCCGGTTCGCCACCGTCGCCCTCGTAGCCGGCGCCGCGCTCCTGGTCCGCCGGGCGGTCCGCTCCCGGATGACCAGCGCGCCGCTCTGGCCGATGCCGTCCCTGGAGACGCCGGTCTCCGGCTACGGCCGGGGGGCGACCGTCCCCCGCCGGGTGCTCGTCACCGGCCGGGCCGTCCCCGCCGAGGGCGTCGTCGAACTGCGCCTGGAGGGCGAGCGGCTGCCGTCCTGGGAGCCGGGCGCCCACCTCGACCTCGTGCTCCCCTCGGGCCGGATCCGGCAGTACTCGCTCTGCGGCGACCCGGGCCAGGCGGACGTCTACCGGATCGCGGCCCGGCTCGTCGAGGAGGAGCAGGGCGGCCGGGGCGGCTCCCGCGAGGTGCACGAACAGCTCCACGAGGGCGTCGAGATCGAGGTCCGGGGCCCCCGCAACCGCTTCCCGCTGGTCCCCTCCCCCGCGTACGTCTTCGTCGCCGGCGGCATCGGGATCACCCCGGTCCTGCCGATGGTCCGGGCGGCCGAGGCGGCCGGCGCGGACTGGCGGCTGGTCTACTGCGGCCGGTCCCGCGCCACCATGCCGTACCTGGCCGATCTGCTCCGGACCGGCCGGGACCGCGTGACGGTGGTCGCGGAGGACGAGGCCGGCCGCCCGGACCTGTCCTTCCTGGCCTCGGTGCCCGCCGAGACGGTCGTCTACTGCTGCGGCCCCGACGGGCTGATGGACGCCGTCACCGCCGCGATGCCGGAGGGCAGGACCCCGCGCCTGGAGCGCTTCTCGGCGCTCGCCCCGGCCGACGGCACCCCCTTCGAGGTCGAACTGAGGCGCTCCGGGCGGACGGTGGCCGTCGCCGCCGACCAGTCGGTGCTCGCGGCCGTGCGGGAGGAGGTGCCGGGTCTCATGTACTCCTGCGCGCAGGGCTTCTGCGGCACCTGCCGGCAGACCGTCCTGGCCGGCGAGGTCGACCACCGGGACGAACTGCTCACCGACGCCGAGCGGGCGGACTCGATGCTGATCTGCGTCTCGCGCTGCGCCGGGAAGAAGCTCGTCCTGGACCTCTGAACGTCAGGGCAGGATCAGCCAGTCGAAGGCGAGGGCGGCCGCGAGGCCGCCCACCAGCAGCCAGGTGCCCAGCCGGGTGCGGCCGTTGCGGGCCAGCTCGATGACGACGCCGCAGAGGATCATCGCGAGCCCGTAGACGCCGACGACCAGCACGGAGGTCCGGCTCGCCAGCCGGACCACCAGGATCACGCCCATCACCACCAGCAGGACCGAGGCGGCCGCGACGCGCAGCCGCCTCGCCTGCTTCGGGGTCATGCCCTCGCCGGGCCCTTCCGCCGTCTCCTCCCCCTCCTCCAGCGCCTCGTCGGGCTCGTCCGTCTCGGGGTTCTCGGCGGCCGGGGTGTCCTGGTCGGAAGCTGTCATGGACGAGGAGCGTAACGGACCCCGATAGGCTGTTCGTATGACGACCGGTGTACGGCGCAGGATGGGCGTCGAGGAGCGCAAGCAGCAGCTGATCGGGGTGGCCCTCGAACTCTTCAGCAGCCGCTCCCCCGACGAGGTCTCCATCGACGAGATCGCCGCCGCCGCGGGCATCTCCCGGCCGCTGGTCTACCACTACTTCCCCGGCAAGCAGAGCCTGTACGAGGCGGCGCTGCGGCGCGCGGCCGACGAGCTGGCGGCCCGCTTCCTGGAACCGCCGCAGGGCCCGCTGGGGGCGCGGCTGCTGCGCGTGATGGGCCGCTTCTTCGACTTCGTCGACGACCACGGGCCGGGCTTCGCGGCCCTGATGCGGGGCGGCCCCGCGGTGGGTTCGTCGACGACCAACGCGATGATCGACGAGGTGCGGCAGGCCGCGTACGAGCAGATCGTGGCCCATCTCGGGGTGGCGGAGCCCTCGCCGCGGCTCGAACTGGTCGTGCGGTCCTGGGTGTCGCTCGCGGAGTCGACGGCGCTGCTGTGGCTGGACGGGCGGCGGGTGCCGCGCGCGGAGCTGGAACAGAAGCTGGTGCACGACTTCGCGGCGCTGACGGCGGTGAGCGCGGTCCACGACGAGCAGGCGGCCCAGGTGCTCGCGGCGGTGCTGGCCGAGGAGCCGGCGGACGGGCCGTTCGCGCAGCTGGTGGTCCGGCTGCTCGCCCTCGCGCCCGCCGCCGTACCGGCTCAGCCCGCGAGGTAGGAGTTCTCGAAGTCGCGGATCTCGACCGACAGGCGCACCCGGTCGGTCGTCTTGAGGTGGCGGGACAGCAGGGCGAGCACCGCCTTGGAGATGCGGCGCTTGGCGTCGTCGGCCTGCCCGAAGCGCAGGACGATGTCGACGTGCACCACGGCCTTCTCGGTGCCGCCGTCGCCGGAGACGGTCTCCTCGACCTCCCGGAAGCGGGTGGTGCAGGCGGCGAGCGGCGCGCCGGTGGCCTCCGCCAGGAGGGTGTGGAGGGCGAGCGCGAAGCCGCGCCGGTCCAGGGGCGCGGAGTAGTCGACGGCGATCTGCGGCATGACGGTGTCTCCTGCTGGTACGGGGTGTCGGGCCACAGCTTTACGGCGCGGGCCCCGGCCGCACAAGGGGCGACCGGGGCCCGCGCCGCGGGGAGGACCGTCAGCCGGTGGCCTTGAAGACGGCGACCGTGCGGGCCGGGACCGTGAAGGTGCCCGAACCGGCCTCGTAGGAGGCGGACCTGGTGACGGCGTCGGAGCCGTTCGCCTGGACGGGGTGCAGGCCGTAGGCGGTGCCGGCCAGGGCGGCGACCGTCTGGGTGCGCTCGCCCGGGGTGGCGTTGAAGACGACCACCAGGTCGCCGAGGCGCATGGTGATCACGCCCGGGGTCTCGTCCGCGCCGGAGAGCGGGAAGGAGAGGGCGGACTGCACCTGGCCGGCCGTGGCCAGGGAGAAGGCCGGCTCGGTGGCGCGGATCTTCTGGAGGTCCCGGTGGGCGGCGGAGGCGCCTTCGATCTCGGCGCAGCCGGGCGTCAGGTTCGGGAGGGTGAGGAGCGGCTTGCCGTAGCCCCACTTGGCCTTGTTGTCGGCGGCCGGCGGGAGGCCGATGCCGAAGCCGTTGCCGTCCCGGCAGTCCCAGTGGATCGCGTTGAACCAGTCGCCGCTGTCGAAGGAGTTGCGGTCGAGGGACTTGGAGCGGAGCAGGTCGGAGCCGGCCTGGGAGAGCGCCGGGCCCTGGGAGAGGGTGGCCGTGGCCATGGCGAGGACCTGCATGCGGGCCCGGTCGGCGGCGGAGGTGCCGGCGGGCAGCTTGAAGGCGAGGGCGTCGTAGAGGGTCTCGTTGTCGTGGGCGTCGGCGTAGGCGAGGGCGTCGCCGGGGGCGGCGGCGTAGCCGGCCGGGGAGCCGTTGTAGTCGACCTCGGAGCCCTTGACCGTGCGGCCGGAGGTGTCGGTGAAGGTGTAGCCGGCGAGGTTGCCGGTGAGGCCGACCTTGATGAGGTCCTGGTAGTGCAGGAGGCGGGCCTTCTGCTCGGCCGGGGTGCCGTTGGCGGTGGAGGCGTTGGGGTCGGTGTAGAGGCCGGAGGCGAAGCCCTGGACGCCGGGGTCCTCGTCGAAGGGGCCGCCGCCGCGGACGGCGTCGCGGGCCCGGTCGGAGAAGGTGGCGACGCCGGTGCCGGCCATGTTCTTCTGGGTGGCCTGGACGAAGCGGGCGTCGTCGGCGATCTCGCCGAAGTTCCAGCCCTCGCCGTAGAGGACGATCGCCTTGCCGTCGACGCCGTCCTTCTCGACGGTCAGGGCGTCGAGCGCGGCGCGGACGGCGAGGATGTTCTCCTTCGGGTGGTGGCCCATGAGGTCGAAGCGGAAGCCGTCGACCTTGTACTGCTTCGCCCAGGTGACGACCGAGTCCACGACGAGCTTGCCCATCATGGCGTTCTCGGGCGCGGTGTTGGCGCAGCAGGTGGAGGTGGCGACGGAGCCGTCGGCCTGGAGGCGCTGGTAGTAGCCGGGCACGATCCGGTCGAGGACGGACTTGTCGGACTGTCCGGCGGCGACGGTGTGGTTGTAGACGACGTCCATGACGGTGCGCAGGCCCTGCCCGTTGAGGGCCTGGACCATCTGCCGGAACTCGACCGTGCGGCGGGTGCCGTTCGGGTCGGTGGAGTAGGAGCCCTCGGGGACGGTGTAGTGCAGCGGGTCGTAGCCCCAGTTGTAGGCGTCCTTCGCCGCGGCGGCGGTGACGCAGGCCTGCTGCTCCTCGGAGTCGGGGGCGTAGACCTTCAGGTCGCAGGCGGGGACCGTCTGGTCGGACTTCTTCTCGGGGACGGTGCCGATGTCGAAGACGGGGAGGAGGTGGACGTAGTTGGTGCCGGAGTCGGCGAGGGCCTTGAGGTGCCGCGAGCCCTTGCTGTCCTCGTCGGTGAAGGCGAGGAAGGTGCCTCGGTGGTCGGCCTTCGCGGTCGGGTCGGCGACGGAGAAGTCGCGGACGTGGAGTTCCTGGATGCGGGCGTCGCGCAGCGGTACGGCGGCCGGCTTGCGCAGGGTCCCCCAGCCGGCCGGGGCGAGCTTCGGGTCGGCGAGGTCGACGACGAGGCTGCGGGCGGAGTCGGCGGTGAGGGCGGTCGAGTAGGGGTCGGTGACCCGGTTCTCGACGACCTTCTGGACGGTGGGCGCCCAGACCTTCACGACGTACCGGTACGGCTTGCCGGTCCAGGACCTGGGGCCGGTGGCCCGCCAGACGCCGGAGGCGTCGTCGCGGCGCATGGGCACGGTCCGGCCGTCGATCTCGAGGGCGACGGTCCGCGCGGTGGGCGCCCACAGGGAGAGGGTGGGGCGGCCGTTCTCGAAGACCGGGCCGAGGTCGGCCCGTACGGCCTTCGCCGCGTAGAGGTCGTCGAGGACGCCGGCGGTCTGGACGCCGGTGGCGGCGAGCAGGGCGCCGTTGGCGGCGCGTTGGGTGGCGATCAGCTGGCCGCGCAGGGAGGCGCGGACCCGGTCGGCGTCGCGGGGGTCGACGGTGAAGGCGGGGTAGTCCTTGAGGTGCGGGAACTTCGCCTTCTGGGCGTCGGTGAGGCCGCCCGGGTTCAGCCGGAGCCACTGGCCCTCGTCGCTGAGGACGCCGTCGGTGGCGGTGATGCCGCCGTCGGGGGCGTACACCAGCTGCTGGCTGGTGGAGTCGTTCGCCTTGACCTTCCAGACGACGGTGTTCCGGTCGATCCACTGCGCCTCGGCCTTGCCGAGGTCGAGGGCGGGGGCGCTGCCGGAGGTCGGCAGGAGGTGCTTCGGCTGTCCGGCGAGGAGCCAGACCTCGTGGCCGGTGGCGGCGAGGTCGAGGGCCTGGTCGGTGGGGAGGTCCTTCTGGTCGCCCTTGTGGAGGATGTACGAGAGCGTGGTGGCGCCCTCGGCGAGCGGCACCTCGTAGACGGCGCCGTAGGCGTCGGTGCGGGTGGGCAGCAGGGGCTTGGACCAGTCGGTGGGCTGGGCGGCGCCGGTCCACAGGTGGAGGCCCCAGCCGTCGTAGTCGCCGTCGGCGCGCTGGTAGTGGATGACGGCCTTGGTCCTGTCCTGGGGGGCGGGGGCCGGGGCGGTGTCGGACTGGCCGTCCTGGCCCTGGGTGACCCAGACCTCGCCGGTGCGGCCGAGGCTGATGGTGCGCTGCGGGCCGTCGGCGGTGCCGTCCTTCTCGACGGTGTAGGCGACGGAGGAGGCGCCTTCGGGGAGCTTCACCCAGGCGAAGGCGCCGTGGGCGTCGCGGCCGGTGAAGGCGGCCTGCTGCCCGGCGGCGTTCAGGGTCCAGCCGTCGTAGTTCCCGTCCTCGCGCCGGTAGTGGACGATCGCGTACGGGCGCTCGACGGCGACCGGCTTCTCCGGGGCCGGGGGCGCGCCGGCGGTGGTGGCGGCGGTGGCGCTCGCGGTGCGTCCGGCGCTGTCGACGACGACGGCCTTGTAGCGGAGCGCGGTGCCGGCGGGGGCGGTGACGTGCTGGGTGACCTTGTAGGGGGCGTGGTCGGCGGTGCCGAGGGTCTGCCAGCGGCCGTTGCCGACCTGGGCGGCGAAGACGACACGGTTCAGGCCGTCGCCGGTGACGTCGGCGGTGAGTTCGACGGTGCCGGTGGAGCCGGCGGCGGGGGCCTTCAGGGCGACGGAGGGCTTCGCGGCGACGGCGGGGAGGGGCCGGTCGGCCTGGAGGACGAGGGTGGAGAGGGCGGGGACGGTGACGGTGACCTCGCCGTCCTTCGCCGTGACGGTGCCGCGGCCCCCGTAGAGGGTGCGGAAGGAGGCGGAGTCGACCGGGACGCTCACCGTCTTGGGCTCGGTGGAGCTGTTGGCGGCGACCAGGTACTCGACGCGCTGCCGGGCGTCGGTGCGGGAGGCGGCGTAGACGGAGCCCTCGGCGTAGCGCTCCCGCTGGACGCCGTCGCGCAGGGCGGGGTGTTCGCGGGTGAGCTTGGACAGGGCCGCGATCGACCGGTAGAGAGGGTGGTTCGTGTCGTAGGCGTCGTCCGCGTGGGTGCGGTCGGTGCCCAGCCGGTCGTCGTCGAGGTAGTCGGCGACCTTCGAGGCGAAGAGGGTCTGGCGGGCGTCCTTGTCGCCGCCGGCGCCGGTGAAGCCCTGTTCGTCGCCCGCGTAGACGACGGGGTTGCCGCGGGAGAGGAACATCAGCTCGTTGGCGAGGGTGGTGCGGCGGACCAGTTCGGCGTCGGAGGCGTTCGGGTTGTCCTGCTTGAGGAAGGCCCCGAAGCGGCCCATGTCGTGGTTGCCGAGGAAGGTGACCTGCTCGTAGGCGTTGGCCTTGTCGGTGGTGTAGCGGTAGTCCTCGGCGAAGACGTCGGCGAGGCGGTCGGCGCCGGCGCCCTGGGAGGCGAAGGCGCGGGCGGCGTCCTGGAAGGGGAAGTCGAGGGTGGCGTCGAGCCGGCCGCGGGTGACGTAGGGGGCGGTGACGGTGGTGTCGGCGGAGTAGACCTCGCCGAACATGAAGAAGTCCTCGCGGCCCTGCTTCTTGGCGTAGGCGTCCAGGGCGGTGGCCCACTGGGTCCAGAAGTCCAGGTTGACGTGCTTGACGGTGTCGACGCGGAAGCCGTCGATGTCGAAGTCGCGGACCCAGGTCTCGTAGATCCTCTTCATGCCCTCGACGACCTCGGGGCGTTCGGTCCACAGGTCGTCGAGGCCGACGAAGTCGCCGTACTCGGCGTTCTCGCCCTGCCAGGTGGAGTCGCCGCGGTTGTGGTACATCGTCGGGTCGTTGAGCCAGGCGGGGACCTTGGTGTTCGCCTTCTCGACGGGGGTGTACGGGAAGGAGTCGGCGTCGACCTTCCCGATCGCGGCGCGGTCGTCGAAGGGGCGGCCGTCCTCGTCGAGGTAGGGGTAGGCGCCCTTGGAGCGGTAGCCGTACTTCTTCTCGGCGTAGTCGACGGTGTCGGCGGTGTGGTTGGTGATGACGTCGAAGAAGACCTTCATGCCCTTGGCGTGGGCGGCCCTGATGAGCTTCCTGAGGTCGTCGTTGGTGCCGAAGTGCGGGTCGACCTGGGTGAAGTCGGTGATCCAGTAGCCGTGGTAGCCGGCGCTGGCGTCCTTGCCGACGCCCTGGACGGGCTTGTTCTTGAAGATGGGCGCCATCCAGATGGCGGTGGTGCCGAGGCCCTTGATGTAGTCCAGGCGCTGGGTGAGGCCCTTGAGGTCGCCGCCCTGGTAGAAGCCCTTGTCGGTGGGGTCGAAGCCGGTGGCGGTACGGCTGCCGGTGAGGCCGCCCTTGTCGTTGGCGGTGTCGCCGTTGGCGAACCGGTCCGGGAGCACGAAGTAGAACTGCTCGCGGGTGAGGTCCTGGCGGGCCGGTTCGGCGGCCAGGGCCCGGTCCGACGGCGGGGCCGGCGGGCGGGGGGCGGCGGAGGCCGGGAGGGCGGGCACGAGGGTCGCGCACAGGGCGGCGGCGAGCGCCACGGCCGTTCTCTTGGGTATCACGGGGGCTCCCTGGAGGTACGGGAAGAGGGGGCCGCCCCGGTCGGGGCGGCCCTGCGGAGGGAGGGGGCTCAGCTGCGGAAGGTGTCGTTCAGGACGACCTGGCCGGAGGCGGGGACGGTCGCGGTGCGGTTGGCGCCGGACTCCCAGGTGACGTTCCCGGCCCCGTCCTTGCGGACGTACTTGTACTCGAAGGCCGTGCCGGCGGGGAGGGGGACCGTCAGCTTCCAGACGGGGTAGGCGGCGGGGTCGAGCTTCAGGGCGGAGGCGGGGGCCCAGTTGCCCAGCTCGGGGCGGTTGCCGACGACGTAGATGTTCTGGCCGATCACCGTGGTGGCGGTGACGTTGAAGGAGGCGCCCGCGGTGGCGGGGGGCGTCGTCGGCGGGGTGGTGGGGGTGGTGCCGCCGCCGCAGTTCACGGCGCCCGTGTGGAGGGCGAGGGCGGTGTTCGCGGGGAGGGTGGCCGTGAACTGGCCGTTGGCGCCGACGGTGACCGGGGTGTTCGACTGGACGTCGCAGTAGGTGCCGGCCGGCAGGGAGGTCTGGAAGGTGCGGGAGAGCGCGGTGGACTCGTGGTTGATCGCCACGTAGGCCTTGGCGCCGCGGCCGAACGCGATCGCGTTGCCGCCGTTGTCCCACCAGTGGGTGACGGCCTCGCCGCGGGCGGTGTTGCGGAAGGCGACCATGGAGGAGATCTCGCGCCAGGCGTGCTGGCACTTCCAGCCGTCGGCGTAACAGGCGTTCACCTGGCCGCCGTTGGGCGGGCCCGCGTCCTTGTCGGTCCACTCGTAGCCGGAGTGGACGTCCGGGGAGCCGTAGGGCCAGGCGAGCATGAAGACGGAGGCGAGGGTGTAGTTGGCGCCGTCCTTGTAGGACAGGGTGTCGCCGCCGCGCTCGGTGTCGTGGTTGTCGACGAAGACGCCGGACTGGCCGGAGGGCATGTAGCCCCAGGCCTCGCCGAAGTTCTTCAGGTAGGCGAGCTTCTCGTTCTGCAGGACCCGCTTGAGGTCGCGGGCGTAGCGGAACTCCTGGACGTCGCCGCTGCCGAGGTACTCGCTCGGGGAGACGGCCTCGCCGGCGCCGTAAATGGCCTCCAGCTTCCAGAAGGCGTTCGGGTTCGTCAGCCGGGACTTGATGTTGGCGAGGTCGGCGGCCGGCATGTGCTTGGCGGCGTCGATGCGGAAGCCGTCGACGCCCAGCGACAGCAGGTCGTTGAGGTAGCCCGCGATCCTGCCGCGGACGTACTCCTCGCCGGTGTCGAGGTCGGGGAGCTGGACCAGTTCGCAGTTCTGGACGTTGCCCCGGTCCTGGTAGTTGGAGATCGAGGACCGGCAGTCGTCCATGTCGGAGCCGGAGTAGAGGCCCGGGTAGTCGTACTTGGAGAACGGGGTCCCGCCCGTTCCGGTGCCGGAGCCGTTGGCCATGTGGTTGACGACCGAGTCCGCGACCACCTTCACGCCGGCCGCGTGGCAGGCGTCGATCATGTTCTTGAAGGCGGTGCGGTCCCCGAGCCGGCCGGCGATCTTGTAGCTGACGGGCTGGTACGAGGTCCACCACTGGCCGCCCTGGAGGTGCTCCTGGGGCGGGGAGACCTGGACGTAGCCGTAGCCGGCGGGGCCGAGGCGGTCGGTGCACTCCCGTGCCACCGAGGCGAAGTTCCACTCGAACATCACCGCGGTGACGTCCTTCGTCCCCGGCGGCACGGCCTGCGCCGGGGCGTTCACCGTGACGGCCGCAGCGGCTCCCGCCACGAGGGCGAGTGCAGCGGCCACGGTCCTTCTTGCCATGCTTCCTCCTGTACGACGTCCCTGTCGCGTGCGAGAGCTGTTCGCAAGAAGTTGCCGAAAATCTCAGCAACTGTTTTCAGCCGCGACCGTAGGGGCGTACAGGCGTGCGGTCAATACTTCCGGCACGCCCTTCGCGGGGGAGGACGCGAGGAGTTACGGCGTCGCGTGCGGGGACTGCGCGGTGGACCCGCGCACGACCAGCTCCGGCTGGAAGACGAACTCGGTGCGCTGCACCGGATTGCCCTCGATCTCCTCCAGGAGCGCGCCGGCCGCCGCCGTCGCCATGGCCTGCACGGGCTGGCGCACGGTGGTCAGCGGCGGGTCGGTGAAGGCGATCAGCGGGGAGTCGTCGAAGCCGACGACGGAGACGTCCCCGGGCACGTCGAGGCCCCGGGCGCGGGCCGCCCTGATGACGCCGAGCGCCATCAGGTCGGAGCCGCAGACGATGCCCGTGCAGCCCTCGTCGAGCAGGATCTCGGCCGCCGCGTGCCCGCCCTCGACGCCGAACAGGGTGGGCCGCACGAAGCGTTCGGCCTCCGCCCGCTCCACGCCGAGCACCTCGTACAGCTCGGCGGCGAAGCCCTCGGCCTTGCGGCGCGAGGGCACGTAGCGGGTCGGGCCGATGGCCAGGCCGATCCGCTCGTGGCCCAGCTCGGCCAGGTGCCGCACGGCCATCCGCGCCGCCGCCCGGTCGTCCGGGGAGACGAAGGTGGCGTCGATCCGCTCGTGGTAGCCGTTGATGAGGACGTACGGCACGCCCCGCTCGGTCAGCCGGGCGTACCGCGCCGGGTCGGCGGAGGCGTCCGCGTGCAGCCCGGAGAGGAAGACGATGCCGGCCACCCCGCGCTCGACGAGCTGGTCCACCAGCTCGTCCTCGGTGGCGCCGCCGGGCATCTGGGTGCAGAGCACCGGCGTGTAGCCGTGCCCGGCCAGGACCTGCTCGACGACCTGCGCGAAGGCGGGGAAGATCGGGTTGGTCAGCTCGGGCACCACGAGCCCGACGAGGCCCGCGCTGCGGCGTTTGAGCCGTACGGGACGCTCGTAGCCGAGCACGTCGAGCGCCGCGAGCACCTTGTGCCGGGTCCCGCCGGCCACCCCCGCCTTGCCGTTGAGGACCCGGCTGACGGTGGCCTCGCTGACCCCGGACTGGGCCGCGATGTCCGCGAGCCGCGGGGCGCCGTTTCCGGTGCCCCGCGGCGGGGGGATCGTCACACCGCCCACCAGACGGTGGTGTCGGCCGGCACCTCTGCGGCGTCGTCCACGATCCTGACGTCCTCGTTGGAGAGGAGGTACCGGCCGGGCAGCGGGACGGAGATGGCCCGGCCGGTGGTGTTGGCGGTGCAGACGAAGCCGTCGCGGCGGAAGGAGAGCACGCCCTCGGGTGCCTCCAGCCACTCGACGGCGTCGCCCGCACCGAGTTCGGGGCGCTCGCGGCGCACGGCGAGCGCGCTGCGGTACAGCTCCAGGGTGGAGCCGGGGTCGCCGGTCTGGGCCTCGACGCTCAGGGCGCCCCAGCCCTCGGGCTGCGGCAGCCAGGAGCCGCCGGAACCGAAGCCGTACGAGGAGCCCCCGGCGGTCCACGGGATCGGCACCCGGCAGCCGTCGCGGTAGCCGTCCTGGCCGCTGGCCCGCCAGAACGACGGGTCCTGGCGCACCTCGTCGGGCAGGTCGGTGACGTCCGGCAGGCCCAGCTCCTCGCCCTGGTACACGTACGCGGAGCCGGGCAGCGCCAGCATCAGCAGGGTCGCGGCGCGGGCCCGGCGCAGGCCGAGCTCGCGGTCGCCGGCGGTGCGCAGCTGGGTGCCGAGGCCCGCGGGGTTGGCGAAGCGGGTGGCGTGCCGGGTGACGTCGTGGTTGGAGAGCACCCAGGTGGTCGGGGCGCCGACCGGGCGCATCGCCTCCAGCGAGGCGTCGATGACGGCGCGCAGCTCGGCCGCGTCCCAGTGGGTGCCCAGGTACTGGAAGTTGAACGCCTGGTGCATCTCGTCGGGGCGCACGTAGTTCGCGGTGCGCTCGACGGTCGGGGTCCACGCCTCGGCGACGAGGACGCGCTGCCCGTCGTACTCGGCCAGGATCTTCCGCCAGGAGCGGTAGATCTCGTGGACGCCGTCCTGGTCGAAGAAGGGCATGACATCGTTGCCGAGCAGCCTCAGCTGGTCGTGCGCGCCGAGGTCGGGCAGGCCGGGGGCCTTGACCAGGCCGTGGGCGACGTCGACGCGGAAGCCGTCGACGCCCATGTCGAGCCAGAAGCGCAGGATCGAGCGGAACTCGTCGCGGACGGCCGGGTGCTCCCAGTTGAAGTCCGGCTGCTCGGGGGCGAAGAGGTGGAGGTACCACTCGCCGGGGGTGCCGTCCTCGTTCTCGACCCGGGTCCAGGCGGGGCCGCCGAAGATGGACTCCCAGTCGTTGGGCGGGAGTTCGCCGTTCTCGCCCTTGCCGGGCCGGAAGTGGTAGCGCTCGCGCAGCGGGGAGCCGGGGCCCTCGCGCAGCGCCCGCTGGAACCACTCGTGCTGGTCCGAGGAGTGGTTGGGGACCAGGTCCACGATGATGCGCAGGCCCAGGTCGTGGGCCTCGCGGATCAGGGCGTCGGCGTCGAGCAGCGAGCCGAACATCGGGTCGATGGCCCGGTAGTCGGCGACGTCGTAGCCGGCGTCCGCCTGGGGGGAGGCGTAGAAGGGGGAGAGCCACACGGCGTCGACGCCGAGCTCCTTGAGGTACGGCAGCCGGCCGCGGATGCCCACCAGGTCGCCCATGCCGTCGCCGTTGCCGTCGGCGAAGCTGCGCGGGTAGACCTGGTAGATCACCGCGTCTCTCCACCAGCCCGTGTCGGTGCCGGTGGTGGGGGCGTCGGCGGCGGGGGCGAGATGCTGGGTCATGTCTTCCCTGGGAGGTAAGGAGGGGCGTACGGGTTCGGCGTTCAGGGCCGTCAGCCCTTGACGGCACCGGCGGACATGCCGGTGACGAGGTGGCGCTGGGCGAAGAGGAACACCAGGGCCGCGGGGATGGCGATGAGGACGGAGGCCGCCGTCATCGGACCCCACTGGGCCCCGTACTGGTTGACGAACTTCTGCAGACCGCCGGCGAGCGTCATGTTCTCGTCGCCGACCATGAAGGCGGAGGCGTAGGCGACCTCGCCCCAGGCGGTGATGAAGGAGTAGAAGGCGGTCACCGCGATGCCCGGCTTGGCGAGCGGCAGGATGAGCCGCCAGAAGGTGCCGAAGGGGGTGAGCCCGTCGACGTACCCCGACTCGTCGATCTCGCGCGGGATGCCGTCGAAGAAGCCCTTCATCATCCAGGCGCAGAAGGGGACGGCGATGGTCAGGTAGGTGATGACCAGGCCGGCGGCCTGGTTGAGCAGCCCCAGCGACGCCATGATGTTGTAGATCGGCACGATGAGGACGGCGACCGGGAACATCTGCGTGATGAGCAGGGTCCACATCAGGCCGCGCTTGCCCGGGAAGCGGAAGCGGCTGACCGCGTAGCCGGTGGTGGCGGAGATGAACACGCCGATGAGCGTGGTGAGCGCGGCGACGAGGAGCGAGTTCCCGAACCAGGTGAGGAACGGGGTGTCCCGCAGCAGGTTCGTGTAGTTCTCGAACGTCGTCTCCTTGAAGAAGTCCGTGGTCGTCGCGTACTTCGCGGGCTTGAGCGAGGTCAGCAGGACCCACAGGACCGGGAAGACGGCGACGACGGAGGCGACGATCAGGGTGACGTGCAGCGCCACCGAGGCGAGCGGCGAGCGACGGCCCCGGAGCGGGGCGTTCAGCCGCTGTGTGGGGGTGGGGGTCGTGGTGGTCACCAGACTTCTCCCTGCTTGCGGAGGACGCGCCGGTAGATCGCGGCGAAGAGCATCAGGAGCACCAGGATGAGGACGCCCCACGTGGACGACTGGGCGAAGTCGCGGGGGCTGATCTCGAAGGAGAACTTGTACGCCTGGGTGACGAGGATCTGGGTGGCCTCGCCGGGTCCGCCCCGGGTGAGCAGGAAGATCACCGGGAACATGTTGAAGGTCCAGATGGTGGAGAGGAGGATCACCGTGCTGGAGACGGACCGCAGGCCCGGCAGGGTGATGTTCCGGAAGCGCTGCCAGGCGTTGGCCCCGTCCATCTCGGCCGCCTCGTAGAGCTCGCCGGGGATGGACTGGAGGCCGCCGAGGAGGGCCACCATCATGAAGGGGATGCCGAGCCAGACGTTGACGGCGATGACGGAGAACTTGGCCCAGGTGGGGTCGTTCAGCCACGGGACGCCGTCGACGCCGATGCCGGAGAGGATCTGGTTGAGCATGCCGCGGCGCTCGTCGTAGAGGAAGCGCCAGGCGAAGACCGAGACGAAGCCGGGGACCGCCCAGGGCAGGATGAGCATCATCCGGTAGGCGGAGCGGCCGGCGATCTTGCGGTTGAGGATGTTGGCGAGGGCCAGGCCGAGGGCGAAGGTGATCGACACGCAGGCCACGGTCCACAGGACCGTCCAGCCGAGCGTCGCCCAGAACTGGCTGCCGTTGAGGGCCGTGACGTAGTTGTCCAGGCCGACGAACTCGTAGCTGGCCGGGATCTCGTTGACACCGATGCTGCGCGCGACGTTGCGCTCGTTGGCGTCGGTGAGCGACAGGTAGATGCCGCGCACCAGGGGGTAGCCGATGATCACGGCGATCACGATCACCACCGGGGCGATCATGGCCCACGCGTACCAGTGGGTGGCGAGAGAGCGCTTCGGCGCCCGGCGCTTCGAACCAGTCCCGCGGCTCCGGCCGCGGGCGACGTCGTCGCCCGCGGCCTTCGCCACCGACTGGCTGGGGGTGTCCACAGCCATCAGCCGGCCAGCCTTCCTCTTACTTCCAGTCCTTCAGGAGCTTGCGGTAGTTGTCGCCGACCGCCTTCGCGCCCTGCTCCGGGGTGGTCTGGCCGGTGAGGACCTTGGTGTACTCGGTGCCGAGCGGCGTGAAGAGGCTGCCGGCCTCGGGGATCCAGGGGCGCTCGACGGCCTTCTCGACGACCGGCTTGAAGAAGCCGATCATCTCGTTCTTGGCGACGTCCTTCTGGAGGTACGCGGACTGACGCGTCGGGAGGAGGCTGAGCTCCTGGGTGGTCTTGGCCTGGTTCTCGACCGACGTCATGTACTCGACGAAGGCGTAGGAGGCGTCCAGGTTCTTGGAGCCCGCGTACACGGCGAGGTTGTGGCCGCCCTGCGGGGCGCCCTGGCCGGCGGAGCCGGCCGGGACCGGGGCGATGCCGAGGTTCGCCTTGTCGGCGAACTCCTTGCCGGCGTAGGTGTCGGCCACGGCCCACGGGCCGTTGATCATCATGGCGACCTTGCCGTCCTTGAAGGCGGCCTGCATGTTGTCCCAGCCGTTGGTCGCGTCGGTGATCGCGGCCTTGGAGTCGACGAGGTCCTTGACCGTCTTGAAGGCCTTGACGCCGGCCTCGTTGTCGACGGTGACCGTCTTGCTCTCGGCGTCGACCATGTCGCCGCCCTCGCCGTAGAGGAAGGAGAGGAACCAGTACGGGTCGTCGCCGCGGAGGTACAGGCCGGTCTTGCCGGTCTTCTCCTTGATCGTGGCGGAGACGGTCTTCAGCTCGGCGATGTTCTTCGGGACCTCGACGCCGGCCTCCTTGAAGATCTTCTTGTTGTAGAAGACGCCCATGGAGTCGATGACCTGCGGGACGGCGTAGGTCTTGCCGTTGTACTTGGTGGAGGCGGCGGCCTGGGGCAGGAAGTCGCCCTCGTCCTTCAGCGCGGCGGTGCCGTCCAGCGGGGCGAGGTAGCCGAGGTTGGCGAAGTCGGGGGTCCAGGCGACCTCGGAGCGGATCACGTCGGGGGCGCCGGCGCCGGCCTGCGCGGCGTTCTTGAACTTGTTCTGCGCCTCGCCGAAGGGCACGTTCACGTACTTGACCGTGACCTTCGGGTGCTTCTTGGTGAAGTCCTCGGCGATCTTCTTGAAGACCTTGTCCTCGGAGCCGACCGTGGAGGTGTCCCACCACGTCACGGTGCCGGAGAGCTCGCCCGAACCCTTCGCCGCACCGTTGGAACCGGTGTCGCTTCCGCCGCACGCCGCCAGGGTGACGCCCAGGGCCGCGACCAGCGCGGTGGCCGCTATGCCACGCCGCATGTGAACTCCTTCAACATGATCCCGGGGAGACGAGGGGCTGGAACCTTCCTCATTGCGACCGCTCCCTCGCGGCGCTCCGGGTTGCCAGGAACGTAACAGGGATGAAAACGAGCCGAAAGACCTTGCGGCGGATTTCTGCAAGAACCGTGGATCGTTACATCCGCGTGTCCCGAAGGTTGCCGTCGGGCCGCTTGACAGAGGCGTGGAGGCGCGTCTTCCGCCGATTCATCCGGAATATCCGCCCGGAACCGGCCAGGAGGCACACGCGGAACCGGCCCTTCCGTAACAACCGCTCCCCCGCATCCCCCTGCAAGACCTGCAAGACCTTGCGGCCCGCCTTGCGATCCGGCCCGCACGGAGCGGCCCCCACCCCACTGGTGGGCAATACGCGCTGTGACCGGTACAGTCCACTCTCATGACCGCGCGGCTTGCCGACATCGCAGCCCAGGCGGGGGTCAGTGAAGCCACAGTCAGCCGCGTGCTCAACGGCAAGCCCGGCGTGGCCACGGCCACCCGTGAATCCGTCCTTGCCGCCCTCGACGTGCTCGGCTACGAGCGTCCGGTCCGGTTGCGCCAGCGCAGCGCCGGCCTGGTCGGGCTGATCACCCCCGAACTGGACAACCCCATCTTCCCGGCCCTCGCGCAGGTCATCGGGCAGGCCCTGACCCGCCAGGGCTACACCCCGGTGCTCGCGACCCAGACCCCCGGCGGGTCCACCGAGGACGAGCTGACCGACATGCTGGTCGAGCGCGGGGTGGCCGGCATCATCTTCGTCTCCGGTCTGCACGCGGACACCACGGCGGACACCGCGCGCTACGACCAGCTGCGCGGCAAGGGCGTCCCGTACGTCCTCATCAACGGCTTCTCCCCCAAGGTGCAGGCGCCCTTCGTCTCCCCCGACGACCGGGCCGCGATGCAGCTGGCGGTCACCCACCTCGCCTCCCTCGGCCACACCCGGATCGGGCTGGCCGTCGGACCGAAGCGCTTCGTGCCGGTGCTCCGCAAGATAGAGGGCTTCCAGAAGGGGATGCTGGACCGCCTCGGCCTCACCGCCGAGCAGTCCGAGGAACTGATCCAGCACTCGCTGTACACCCTGGAGGGCGGCCAGGCGGCGACCACCGCCCTGATCGCCAAGGGCTGCACCGCGGTGGTCTGCGCCTCGGACATGATGGCGCTCGGCGCCATCCGCGCGGCCCGCCAGCAGGGGCTGAACGTGCCGAAGGACGTCTCCGTCGTCGGCTTCGACGACTCCCCGCTCATAGCCTTCACCGATCCGCCGCTCACCACCATCCGGCAGCCCGTGCAGGCCATGGGGCAGGCGGCGGTGCGGGCGCTCCTGGAGGAGGTCGGCGGCACCCCGGCCCCGCACTCGGAGTTCGTCTTCATGCCGGAGCTGGTCGTCCGCGGCTCCACCGCCTCGGCCCCTCCCGCGTCCTAGTACCTGAGGGGGAGAGGGTGCGCCGTACACCCGACCGAGGGATGATCGGTCGGGGGGCGTGGATCTGGCAAACTCTCTGCCTATGGGTGAAACGACCGTGAAGAGTTTGGACGACCGGACGACCCCGTCGTCACCCATCGTGGCCGACGGGCGGTGGGCGTGGCTGCGCGCCCGCACGCCGCGGCGCCCCCGCATCTGGTTCGAACTGCTGCTCATCGGCATCAGCTACTGGGTGTACTCGCTGATCCGCAACGCGGTGCCGGAGCAGAAGGCCGAGGCGCTGAGGAACGCGGACTGGATCTGGCGGACCGAGGAGTCCCTCGGCCTCGCCTTCGAGCACGCCGTCAACCACGCCGTGAACTCGGTGGGCTGGCTCATCGTCTCGATGAACTACTACTACGCGACGCTGCACTTCATCGTCACCATCGGTGTGCTCGTGTGGCTGTACCGATGGCAGCCGGGCCGTTACGCCGCGTTCCGCACGGTCCTCTTCGCCACCACCGCCGTGGCCCTGGTCGGCTACTACCTGTATCCGCTCGCGCCGCCCCGGCTGATGGAGAGCGAGAACTTCATCGACACGGTCCTGGTGCACCACACCTGGGGCTCGATGGCCTCGGGCGACCTCAAGCACATGTCGAACCAGTACGCGGCGATGCCGTCGATGCACATCGGCTGGTCGCTGTGGTGCGGACTGACCCTCTTCTTCCTGGCGAAGGCGCCGTGGGCCCGGATCCTCGGCCTGCTCTACCCGGCGGCGACCCTGGTCGTGATCGTCGCGACCGCCAACCACTTCTGGATGGACGCCGTCGGCGGCATGGTCTGCCTCTCCTTCGGCTTCCTCGTCGCCTACTTCTGGTACGGCACCTGGCCCCACCGCCTCTCGAAGCGGGTGGAGCCGCTGGTCGCCGTCGAGGCGGAGGCGTCCGCCCCCGCGGCCCCGGGGACGGACGCCGGGCGGGACGCGGACCGCGAGGAGCGCGTCGCCTCCGGAAGGTGATCGCGCCGCCGCCGGCCGTGAGCGCCGAAGGCCCCCGCCGCTTTGCCGGCGGGGGCCTTCGGCACGTCCGGGGCCGGGCGGCCGGACGGCCCGGCCGGCCGCGGAGGGGCGGCCTGCGGGACCCGGTCAGGCGAGGGCCTGCGCGGGGGCGGCGTCCCGGGCCTCCTGCCGGACCACGCGCCGGCGGCGGGCGGGCAGGCCCAGGGTCGGGTGGGCGACGCCCCAGGCGGCGCCCTTGCAGATGAACTCCTTGTAGCGGGCGGCGAAGCGGCCGGTGAGGGCCTTCTCCTTGGCCCGGTCGTCGGCGGTGACGAACTGGATCAGGGCCTCCCCGCGCCCCAGCGAGACGCACTGCTGGGCGTAGCGGATGGCGATGCGGGGCACCTCGACGCCGGCGAGCCGGGCGGCGAGCGCGTCGGCGGCCTGCCAGGCCATGGGGACGCCCGAGGCGCAGGACATCCGCAGCGGCTCGTCGCCCGGGCCCGCGGCGAGCGCCGCGTCGCCGACCGCGTACACGTCCGGGTGGGAGACCGAGCGCATCGTCCCGTCGACCACGATCCGCCCGTCGGCGGCGAGCTCGAGGCCGCTGTCCGCGGCGAGGGGGTGGACGGCGAAGCCGGTGGTCCAGACGGTGACGTCGGCCGGGACGTCCGCGCCGTCGGCGGTGGTCACCCGGTCCGCGGCCACGGCGGCGACCGACCGGTCCTCGTGGACGGTGACGCCGAGCCGGTCCAGGACCGTCCGCAGGTGGTCGCGGCCCTTCCCGGAGAGCCAGTCGCCGAGGGCGCCGCGGACGACGAGGGCCACGTCGAGGTCGGGGCGGCTCTCGGCGATCTCGGTCACGGCCTCCAGTCCGGTCAGGCCGCCGCCGACGACGACCACGGTCCGCCCGGCTCCCAGGGCGGCCAGCCGCTCGCGGAGCCGGAGGGCGCCGGCGCGGGAGGCGAGCTCGTGGGCGTGGTCGGCGACCCCGGGGATCCCGCCGTCGTTCCAGCCGCTGCCGAGGGCGTAGACGAGGGAGTCGTAGGCCAGCTCCTCGCGTCCGGCGGCGCCGTCCACCGTGACCGCCTTGCGGTCGGCGTCGACGGCGGCGACCCGGGCGAGCTTCAGCCGGACGCCGGTGCCGGCGAACACCGCGTCGAGGGGGCGGGGGGCGAGGTCCTGGCCGGCCGCGAGCTGGTGCAGGCGGACGCGCTCGACGAAGTCGGCCTCCGCGTTGACGAGGGTGATGCTCACGTCCTCGCGGCGCAGCCGCTTGGCGAGGCGGCCGGCGGCGACGGCTCCGGTGTAGCCGGCTCCGAGGACGACGATGCGGTGCTGCATGACCGGGCTCCTGTCCGTTCGGGGTCCGCGCCGTTTCTCCGGCGTGGTCTCGCACCTTGAACCGGGCGGCCCCGCGTTTCCTGACAGGATTCGAATGTGACCCGCGTCACACCCCTGGGGAGGGGTGTCAGAGGGTGTACAGCGGCTCTCCGTGCTCCCCCGCGGCCCACTGCTCGGTGGCCCGGTGCAGCTTGTCCGGGTTGACCTGGCTGCGGACGGCGACGATGCCGTCCGGGGTGACCTCCAGGCAGGAGATGCCGACGACCCGGCCGTCCACCACCGCGATGACGGCCGGCCCGCCGTTGGCGATCCCGGCGTAGACGTCGGGGGCGCCGCCGACCAGCGCCCGCTTGGCGGGCGCCGGCTTGAACAGGCCGCGCAGGAAGGTGGCCACCGCACGCGCGCCCTCGAAGGCACTGGCCCGGGCGGGGACCTTGCCGCCGCCGTCGCCGAGGGCGGCGGCGTCCTGGGTGAGCAGCCGGACGAGGGGCTCGGTACGCCCGCTGGTGGCGGCGGCCAGGAACTCCTCGACGATCCTGCGGGCGGCGGCCTCGTCGATCTCGGTGCGGGCCCTGCCCTCCGCGAGGTGCTTCTTGGCCCGGTGGAAGAGCTGCTGGGCGGCGGCCTCGCCGATGTCGAGGATCCCGGCGACCTCCCGGTGGGCGTAGCCGAAGGCCTCGCGGAGCACGTAGACGGCCCGCTCGTTGGGGGTGAGCCGCTCCAGGAGGACGAGCACCGCGTACGAGACGGATTCGCGCTGCTCGGCGGTGTCGGCGGGGCCGAGCATCGGGTCGCCGGCGAGCAGCGGCTCGGGCAGCCACTGGCCGACGTAGGTCTCGCGCCGGGCCCGGGCCGAGGTGAGCTGGTTGAGGCAGTAGTTGGTGAGGACCTTGGTGAGCCAGGCCTCGGGCACCTCGATGCGGCCGGTGTCGGCGGCCTGCCAGCGCAGGTAGGTCTCCTGCACGGCGTCCTCGGCCTCGCCGGACGAACCGAGCATCCGGTAGGCGATGGCCTCCAGCCGGGGCCGCGCCGCCTCGAACCGGTCCACGTCGCTCATGATCAGGGCCATGACGCGATCGTATCCGGCCGGGCCCGGCGCGGCGAAGGGCGCCGGGCCCGGCCCCAACCCTCAGGCGCCGTAGAAGAGTTCGTCGACGACCGCGCGGGCGCGGCGGGTGATCCGGCGGTAGTCGTCGACCATCTCGCCGACGTGGCCCGGCGCGTAGCCCAGGTAGCGCCCCACCGCGGCCAGTTCGCGCGGCTCGGAGGGGAAGGTGTCGCCGGGGCGGCCGCGGACGAGCATGACGGCGTTGCGCACCCGGGTGGCCAGCACCCAGGCCTCGTCCAGGGTCTGCGCCTCCTCGGTGGGGATCAGCCCGGCGGCGTGGGCGGCGAAGAGCGCGGCCCGGGTGCGGGTGGTGCGCAGGCCGGGCTCGGCCCAGCCGTGCCGCATCTGGAGCAGCTGGACGGTCCACTCGACGTCGCTGAGGCCGCCGCGGCCCAGCTTGGCGTGGAGGGTCGGGTCGGCGCCGCGCGGCAGCCGCTCGGACTCCATGCGGGCCTTGAGCCGGCGGATCTCGCGGATCCCCTCCTCGCCGAGGCCCTCGGCGGGGTAGCGGAGCGGGTCGACCAGCTCGATGAAGCGCCGGCCGAGGTCGGGGTCGCCGGCCATCGGAGCGGCCCGGAGCAGCGCCTGGGACTCCCAGACCAGGGACCAGCGGCGGTAGTAGGCGCCGTAGGAGGCGAGGGTGCGGACCAGCGGGCCGCTCCTGCCCTCCGGGCGCAGGTCGGCGTCGATCAGCAGCGGCGGGTCGGTGGTGGGCAGCTGGAGGAGCCTGCGCATCTCGGTGACGACCCGGTTGGCCGCCCTGGCGGCCTCCTGCTCGTCCACGCCCTCGCGCGGCTCGTGGACGAAGAGGACGTCGGCGTCGGAGCCGTAGCCCAGCTCGTGGCCGCCGAAGCGGCCCATGCCGATCACCGCGAAGCGGGTGGGGAGTTCGTCGCCCCACTCGGCGCGCACGGCGGCCCGCAGGGCGCCGGCGATCGTGGCGGCGTTGAGGTCGGTGACGGCCTCGCCGACCCGGTCGACGAGGGCGCCCGGGTCGGAGGTGCGGGGGCTGTCCTCGGTGCCGTACGAGTCGATGAGGTCGGCGGCTGCGGTGCGGAACAGCTCGCGGCGGCGCACCCCGCGGGCGGCGGCGACGGCCTGCTCGGCGTCGTCCGCGCGGTTCACGGCGGCGAGGACCTCCTGCTCCAGGTGGTCCCGGCCGCGCGGCTTCAGCCCCTCGGGATCGCCGAGTATGGCGACCGCCTCGGGGGCGCGCAGCAGCAGGTCGGGGGCGAGCCGGCCGGCGGAGAGGACCCGGGCGAGGTTCTCGGCGGCGGCGCCCTCGTCGCGCAGCAGCCGCAGGTACCAGGGGGTCTTGCCCAGCGCGTCGGAGACCCGGCGGAAGCCGAGCAGGCCGGCGTCCGGGTCGGCGGAGTCCGCGAACCAGCCGAGCAGCACGGGCAGCAGCGTCCGCTGGATGGCGGCCTTGCGGCTGACGCCGGAGGCCAGCGCCTCCAGGTGGCGCAGGGCGGCGGCGGGGTCGGCGTACCCGAGGGCTTCGAGGCGCTGGCCGGCCGCCTTGGTGCTGAGCCGGGTCTCGCCGGGGGCGAGCTGGGCGACGGCGTCGAGCAGCGGCCGGTAGAAGAGCTTCTCGTGGAGGCGGCGGACGACGGAGGCGTGCCGCTTCCACTCCTTGTTCAGCGCGGCGACCGGGTCGGTGCGCAGGCCGAGGGAGCGGCCGAGGCGGCGCAGGTCCTCCTCGCCCTCGGGGACGAGGTGGGTGCGGCGCAGCCGGTAGAGCTGGATGCGGTGCTCCATGGCGCGCAGGAAGCGGTACGCCTCGTCGAGCTGGGCCGCGTCGGCGCGGCCGACGTAGCCGCCGGCGGCGAGGGCGGCGAGCGCGCCCAGGGTGGAACCGCTGTGCAGCGTGGCGTCGCTGCGGCCGTGCACCAGCTGGAGGAGCTGGACGGCGAACTCGACGTCCCTCAGGCCGCCGGGGCCGAGCTTCAGCTCGCGGTCGACCCGGTCGACGGGGATGGTGGCGACGACCCGGCGGCGCATGGCCTGCACGTCGGTGACGAAGTTCTCGCGCTCGGCCGCCTGCCAGACCATCGGGGAGACGGCGTCGACGTAGGCGCTGCCCAGCTCGGGGTCGCCGGCCACCGGGCGCGCCTTGAGGAGGGCCTGGAACTCCCAGGTCTTCGCCCAGCGCTGGTAGTAGGCGAGGTGGGAGGAGAGGGTGCGCACCAGCGGGCCGTTGCGGCCCTCGGGGCGGAGGTTGGCGTCGACCGGCCAGATGGCGCCCTCGACGGTGGTCTCGGAGCAGATCCGCATGAGGTGGGAGGCGAGCCGGGTGGCGGCCTGGAGCGCCTTGCCCTCGTCCGCGCCCTCCACCGGCTCGCCGACGAAGATCACGTCGACGTCGGAGACGTAGTTCAGCTCGTGGCCGCCGCACTTGCCCATGGCGATCACGGCGAGCCGGCACTGGGCGGCGTCGGCGGGTTCGGCCGCCCGGGCGAGGGCGAGGGCGGCCCGCAGGGTGGCGGTGGCCAGGTCGGCCAGCTCGGCGGCCGTCTGGGCGACGTCGGTGGTGCCGCACACGTCACGGGCCGCTATCCCCAGCAGGCAGCGGCGGTAGGCGACCCGCAGGGCCACCGGGTCGGCCGCCCCGGCGAGCCCGTGCTCGAACTCGGCCACCCCCGGGTGCAGGTCGGCCGCCTCGTAGGTGACCAGGGTCTCCCAGTCCTTCGGGTGCCGGGCCAGGTGGTCGGCGAGCGCCTCCGAGGCGCCGAGCACCCCGAGCAGCCGGTCCCGGAAGGGCTTGGCCGACAGGAGGGTGGTGGTGAAGGTCCCCCGCTCGGTCTCGGGCTGCGCCTCGGCCAGCCGGACCAGGCCGCGCAGGGCGAGGTCGGGGTCGGCGGTGGCGCCCAGCGCGTCGAGCAGGACGGGGTCGCCGCGGAGCGCGGCGAGCTCGGGCAGGTCGAGCAGCCGCTCGGCCCCGGACGGATCGGTGAACCCGTGCCGCAGCAGCCGTGAGAACGTACTGCTCCTGCGCCCCGGCACCGTCATCTCCGCCGCTCCCTCCAGCCGCACGCCCGACCCGTCGAGCCTATCCGCAGCGACCGCCGGGGGCGTGCGGGCGGGACGCGGCGAGCCTCGGAACGAGGCGTGGGGGCGTGCGGGCGGGCCACGGCGTGGTTCCGGCCGGGACGCGGGAGCAGGCAGGTGGTGGGCCCCGGCGGGAGCGCACGGGCGACGTTCCGGAAGCGGTGGCTCCTGCCCGGTTCCGGCACGGATCACACGTGACGTCAGGCACATCGGGCCGTTTTCGGAACCCTTCGGCGGCTCCGGCCCTGTAGCCATGTGAGTCGCCGTCCCGTCCCGTCGCGGCCGCCGCCCCGCCCCGACCCGCGCGGCGCCGCCGCCGCCGACGCGCACCCCGCCCCCGAGGTAGAGAGCCCCGCCGCGCCCATGTCCCTTCGCCGTCCCCTCCGCCCCACCCGCCTCATACGCCCCTTCCGTCGCCGCCGGACCGTCCTGGCCGCGGCGACGGCCGCCGCCCTGGCCGGCGGCACCCTCGCGGGCGTGCTCACGGCGACGGCGGCCCAGGAGGAGGAGACGGCGGCACTGGGAGGCCCGCGCGTCCGGGTCGAGGCGTCCGCCCGGGCCGCCGACCGGACCGCCGGGCCGGTCTCCGTGGTGCAGTTCGTCTCCCACCCCGACGACGACCTGTACTTCATGAACCCGGACACCGCGCAGTCACTGGCCGACCGGACCCCGCTGACCACCGTCTACCTGACGGCGGGCGAGGCGAACGGCGTCAACGCCCGCCCGGGACGGGCCGCCTCGACCGCGCCGGACAAGCCCCGGTACGCCGAGGCCCGGCAGAACGGCATCCGCGCCGCGTACGCCGAGATGGCCGCGGGCGACCGCACCAGCCCCTGGGACCGCACGGTGATCCCCACCGCGGGCGGGGGCGCGGCCGAGCTGGACACCCTGCGGGCCCGGCCCGAGGTGCGGCTCGTCTGGCTCCAGCTGCGCGAGGCCGGCTCGCCCTCCGCCGACCGCCCGCACAGCCTGCGGGGCCTGTGGCACGGCCGCATACCCGCGCTCGGCTCGCTGCGCGCCTCCGGGACGCCGGTCGACGCCGACTTCGCGTACTCGAAGGAGCAGGTGGTGGCCACCCTGACGGGGCTGCTCGACCGCTTCCGGCCGACCTTCGTCCGCACCCTCGACCCGACGCCCGGCACGCACGCCGGGACGGGGCGGCTGCGGGACCACCAGGACCACGCCTACGGGGCGCGGTTCGCGCAGGCGGCGCTCGCGCGGTGGGCGGAGCGGCCCGGGCACCCGCGGTTCGGCGTGCAGAGCTACGTGGGCTACCCGAACACCGAACTGCCGCAGGCCCTCGACCCCGACACATCCGAGGAGAAGCTGCGCAGCCTGCGGACGTACGCCTGGCTGGACGGCACCGACCACTGCGGCAGCCCGGCCGGCTGCGGCGACCTGAAGATGGCGGACCGGCCGCAGGGCCGCGACTGGACGGGCACCGTGCGGTACGCGCGGGGCTCCTCGACCGAGTGGCTCCAGCGGGGCGCGGACGGCGGACTGCTGGCCCTCGGCGTCCAGGACGGGCGGCTGGCGAGCTGGCAGCGGGCGCCCGGCGGCTCCTGGCGGGGGCCGGAACTGCTGCCCGGCGGCGGCCTGGACGGCGGCGTCGGGAGCGTACGGCTGCCGGACGGGCGGATCGCGGTCTTCGGCACCCGGACCTCCTTCGCGGGCCCGGCCGGCTACCGCCGCGAGGTCGTCACGACCGAACAGTCCGCGCCGGGCGGCCGCTTCGGGGCGTGGCGCTCGCTCGGCACGCCCGGGAAGCGGGACGAGGCCGACCGGACGCCGGACATCAGCGCGCCCGCCGTGGCCGTGGACGGCGCGGGGCGGGTCTCGCTCTTCCTCCGGGACGGCGACCACCGGCTCGCCGGGCGCGCGCGGACCCCAGGCGGCGGCTGGGGCCCGTGGCGGTCCCTCGGCGGGGCCGACCTGCACGGCGACCCGGTGGCGGCGACCGACGCCCGCGGCCGGACCTACGCCTTCGCCGCCACCCGGGACTCGGTCCTGATGTGGACCGGCGGGTCCGGCGGCCGGGCCGCCGGACCGCTGCCGACCGGCCTGCCGGCCACGACGCTCGCGCTGAGCGCGGGCCCCTCGCCGGCCGGCGACGGCATCCGGCTCTGGTCCCGCGAGCCCGCCACCGGCGAGCCGCGCGCGGCCGACTTCGCGGGCCGGGACCGGCTCGCCCCGGTGGCCCCGCCGCCCGCGGGCGTCGCGGGCTTCGGCCCGGTGAGCGCGGCGGACGGGCTGCTCGCGGCCCGGTCCCGGACCGGCCGGCTCGCCGTGGCCCCGCCGGCGGGCGGCGGCGCCTGGCGCCTCTCCGGCTTCCCCCTGGCGGGGGCTCCGGCGGCGGGCCCGGGCGGGGTGGCCGCCCTGGGCCAGGACGGCCGTCTGCACTGGGTGCCGGCCGGGCGCTGAGCCCGGTCCCGGCGCGGCCCGGGGCGGGTCAGGCGTCGAGCAGGACCGGGAAGGACTCCAGGTCGTTCTGGGTCATCACCGGGAGGTTGCGCAGCTCCTCGTCCGGGACGGCGAGGCGCAGCCGGGGGAAGCGGGCGAAGAGCGCGGGGAGGGCGATGCCCGCCTCGACGCGGGAGAGGGCCGCGCCGGGGCAGATGTGCGGGCCGTGGCCGAAGGTCATGTGCCGGATGGGCGTGGGGCGGGTGACGTCGAAGACGTCGGCGTCGGGGCCGTGCTGCTCGGGGTCGCGGCCGATCGCCCGGTAGGAGATCACCACGCCCTCGCCCTTCGCGACGACGGCGTCGCCGACCTCGATGTCCTCGGTGGCGAAGCGCATCAGCAGGTGGGTGGTGGGGGTGTCGAAGCGCAGGGTCTCCTCGATCACCGTCTCCCAGGAGACCTCGCCCGCCAGCACCATCCGCAGCTGCTCGGGGTGGGCGAGCAGGGCGCGGACGGCGTTGAGGACGAGGCCGATGGTGGTCTCGTGGCCGGCGGCGACCATCGCCTTGAGGTTGCCGACGACCTCCTCCTCGGTCAGCGGCTCGCCGCCGTCCTCGGCGAGGATGAGCGCGGAGGTGAGGTCGTCGGTGGGCAGGGCGGTCTTGGCGCGGACCAGGTCGGTGTAGAAGACGTCGAGTTCGGCGAGGAGGGCGAGGCGCTCGTCCTGCGGCGTGAGCATCGAGAAGAACTTCTTGTACTGGCGGGTGAGCATCGCGTTCGCCTCGGGGTCGACGCCCATCAGCATGCCGACGACCCGCATGGGCAGCGGCTGCGCGAAGACGGACTTGAGGTCGACGACGGCGCCGTCCCGGCCGGCCTCCTCCAGGGCGTCGAGGAGTTCGGCGGTGAACTTCTCGATGTCGGGGCGGATCGCCTCCAGGCGGCGCGGGGTCAGCGCCTGGGAGGTCTTGGCGCGCAGCCGGCGGTGCTCGTCGCCGTCGACGGTGAACATGGAGCGGCCGGCGTCGACCATCCCGATGAGCGGCCACGCGCGGGTGACCGTCCCGCTGGTCCACAGGCCCCAGGCGTCCAGGTCCTTCACCAGCCGGGGGTCGACCAGGAGGCGCCGGGCGTCGGCGTGCCGGGTGACGGCCCAGGCGGGCACGCCGAGCAGGTCGATGCGGGCCAGCGGGCCTGCGGCGCGGATCCGGTCGGTCTCGCCGGCGAGGTCCTGGACCATCGGGTCGATGGCGACGACGGGCGCGGCGCCCTGGGCGGCTGCGTGCGGGCAGGTCACGGGAGGTCTCCAGTCGTGGGTACGGGGGTGAACCGGACGGGCAGGGCGGTGGTGCCGCGCAGGAAGGCGGAGGGGCGGCGGACCAGTTCGCCCTCGGGGACGGCCAGTTCGAGGTCGGGCAGCCGGTCGAGGAGGACCTCGATGCCGGTCCTGGCGATGATCTCGGCGATCTCCTGGGCGGGGAAGGGGCAGCGGTACTCGCCGTGGCTGAAGGCGAGGTGGGCGCCGCTGCCGCCGTGCTCGGAGGGATCCGTGCCGGGGGCGCCCCGGCGGATCAGCGGGTCGGTGTTGGCGGCGCCGAGGCCGAGGAGGAGCAGGTCGCCGGCCTTGATCCGGCGCTCGCCGAGGCGGGTGTCGCGGACGGGCCAGCGGCCGGCCAGGATCTGGGTGGGTCCGTCCTCCCAGAGCACCTCGGTCATGGCGTCGGCGACGCTGCGGCGGCCGCGGGCCATCGAGTCGGCGAAGTCGGTCTCGGTGAGCATCAGCCGGACGGAGTTGCCGATCCAGTCGGCGGTGGTGAGGTGGCCCGCGGCGGTGATCGCCATCAGGTCGAGCACGTACTCCTCGTCCGTGAACTCCTCGGGGAAGGCGAGCATCCGGGAGGTCACGTCGTCGCCTGGCTCGGCGCGCCTGGCCGCGAGCAGCCGGGCCATGTGGGCGCCGAACCGCTGGTGGGCGCTCTGCGCCCCGGGTCCTCCGTCGGCGAGGTCCTTCAGCACCCGCGCGATGTCGGCGCCTTCGTCGTCGGGGAAGCCGACGAGCCGGGCGAGGACGAGGACCGGGAGGGGTTCGCAGAAGGCGGCGACGAGGTCGGCGGTGCCGCGGGCGCAGAAGCCGTCGACGAGCCGGTCGGCCAGCTGCTCGCAGTGGCCGCGGATCTCGAAGGGGTCGACGGCCTCCAGGGCGGGGACGACCATCCGGACGTGCCGCCGGTGCTCCTCGCCCGCGGTGAAGTAGATGGAGGGCAGGGGCCGTCCGACCATCGGGAGCAGCGGCCAGTCGTCGGGGACGTGCGGCCACTGGTTCCACAGGCCGACGTCCCGGGGGAAGAGCGCGGGGTCGCTGGTGACCTGGTGGACCTCGCGGTAGCCGATGACCAGCCAGGCGGGGAAGCCGCCGGGGAGTTCCACGGGGACGACGGGGCCGTGCTCGCGGCGCATGGCCCGGTAGAGGGCCTGCGGGTCGGTCTGGAAGCCGGGCCCGGAGAGCGGGACGGCGGCGGGGCACGCGGCCGGGGGCGCGGGGTCGGGGGCGGGCTCGGCTGAGGGGGAGCGCGTCATGGGTCCTGTCTCCGGTGGCGAGCATGTCGTCGACACGGCCGGTGCGGCCAACGCGTCGTCACTATAGGGAGGTTGGGGACGCCGGAACGGTCGTTCGCGATCAATTTCTCGGCTCGGACGAAATGATCAGGTCACCGACTCGGAGGGAAGACGATTTTCCGTCAGGTCTGACGAACCGGTGAGGTGCGAAGCCCGGCCGGGTGCGGGACGGTGGTCCCATGAACTGGACACTGGAAGTCGTCCCGGTCCCCGTCACCGACGTGGACCGGGCGAAGGAGTTCTACGCCGAGAAGTGCGGCTTCGCCGTCGACCTGGACGACGAGGTCGCCCCCGGGGTGCGGATCGTCCAGCTGACGCCGCCCGGCTCGCGCTGCTCCGTCACGCTGCTCTCCGGCATGCCGGAGATGCCCGGCACGAAGACGACGGCCCCGGGGGGCCTGCACGGCCTCCAGCTGTGCGTCACCGACATCGAGGCGGCCCGGGCCGCGCTCGTCGGGACGGGCGTCGACGTCTCCCCCGTGATGCACGTCGGGGCGGCCGGCTGGGCGGAGGGCAAGGGCGGGACCTGGAACTCCTTCCTCACCTTCGAGGACCCCGACGGCAACGGCTGGGTGGTCCAGGAGGCCCCGTCCGAACTCTCGGAGCGCTGACCCCCGCTACCGTCCCGTCCCCAGCTCCACCAGGAACCGCACGAGACCGCCGTCGCCGTCCGGGGCGCGCCGCATCCCGGCCCGCTCCATCACCCGGTGGGAGGCGGCGTTGGCGGGATCGGCGTCGCCCCGCAGCACGGTGGCCCCGGCCGCCCGGGCGATGCCGATCACCCCGGCGAGCGCCTCGGAGGCGTACCCCTTCCCCCGCTCCCCCGGCACGATCCCGTACCCGACGGTCACGGACCCGTCCGGCCCGGGCGGCCCGTGGAACCCGATCCCGCCGACGACGAGCCCGCTCGCCGCGAGCCGTATCTGGTACGTCCGGAACGCCCCCGGGTCCCCGCTCCCGGCGCACCGGCGCAGGAACGCCCCGACCGAGGCGAGGTCCCCGACCCCCGGGTACCCCTCGCCCCACCGGTCCTCCGGCAGCGGTTCCCGCGCGGCGACCCGCTCGCCCTCGGCGACGGTCAGGGGATGGAGGACGAGCCGCCCGGTGGCGACGGATGCGATCTTCACGCGGCGCAGTCTCGACGACTCCCGACCCGGCGGCAACGCGTTTCCCCCGGGGCGGACGGGCTCCCGCGAGGAGCCCGGTCCGGCGCCCGGCGGCCCGGAGGCGGTCCGGTCCCGCCGGGACGGCCGAGGGCCGACGGTCCGCGACCGCCGGCCCTCGGCCTCGGTTCCAGGGTCTACCTGTCCTGACCTGCGCTTACAGCACCGGCAGGTTCTTCCGCAGTTCGAAGGCGGTGACCTCGGAGCGGTACTCCTCCCACTCCTGCTTCTTGTTGCGCAGGAAGAAGTCGAAGACGTGCTCGCCGAGGGTCTCGGCGACCAGTTCGGACTTCTCCATGAGGGCGATCGCCTCGCCGAGGTTCTGCGGGAGGGGCTCGATGCCCATCGCGCGGCGCTCGGAGTCGGAGAGCGCCCAGACGTCGTCGTCGGCGCCGGCCGGGAGTTCGTAGCCCTCCTCGATGCCCTTGAGGCCGGCGGCGAGCAGGACCGCGTAGGTCAGGTAGGGGTTGGCACCCGAGTCGATGGAGCGGACCTCGACGCGCGACGAACCGGTCTTGCCGGGCTTGTACATGGGGACGCGGATGAGGGCGGAGCGGTTGTTGTGGCCCCAGCAGATGTACGAGGGGGCCTCGCCGCCCGAGCCGGCCGTGCGGGAGGAGCCGCCCCAGATGCGCTTGTACGAGTTGACCCACTGGTTCGTCACGGCGGAGATCTCGCCCGCGTGCTTGAGGAGGCCCGCGATGAAGGAGCGGCCCACCTTGGAGAGCTGGTACTCGGCGCCCGACTCGTAGAAGGCGTTCCGGTCGCCCTCGAAGAGCGAGAGGTGGGTGTGCATGCCCGAGCCGGGGTAGTCCGAGAACGGCTTCGGCATGAAGGTGGCCTGGACGCCCTGTTCGAGGGCCACCTGCTTCATGACCAGGCGGAAGGTCATGATGTTGTCGGCGGTGGAGAGCGCGTCGGCGTAGCGGAGGTCGATCTCCTGCTGGCCGGGGGCGCCCTCGTGGTGGCTGAACTCGACCGAGATGCCCATCGATTCGAGCATGGTGATGGCCTGGCGGCGGAAGTCCATGCCGACGTTCTGCGGGGTGTGGTCGAAGTAGCCGGAGTTGTCGGCGGGGGTGGGGCGCGAGCCGTCGAGCGGCTTGTCCTTCAGCAGGAAGAACTCGATCTCGGGGTGGGTGTAGAAGGTGAAGCCGAGGTCGGACGCCTTGGCGAGGGCCCGCTTGAGGACGAAGCGCGGGTCGGCGAAGGACGGCGAGCCGTCCGGCATGAGGATGTCGCAGAACATCCGGGCCGTACCGGGGGCCTCGGCCCGCCAGGGCAGGATCTGGAAGGTGCCCGGGTCCGGCTTGGCGATCATGTCGGACTCGTAGACGCGGGCGAAGCCCTCGATCGCCGAGCCGTCGAAGCCGATGCCCTCGTCGAAGGCCTGCTCCAGCTCGGCGGGGGCGACGGCGACCGACTTCAGGAATCCGAGCACGTCGGTGAACCACAGGCGCACGAAGCGGATGTCGCGCTCTTCGAGCGTACGGAGCACAAATTCCTGCTGCTTGTCCATTTCCACACCCATCCTCGCTGGTCAGGCCGCCTGCTCCCACCGCCTCGGGCACATCGGGGGGCACCTGAGCATCCCACCACATGGTTTCGTGCACGTTGCACACCCATACTGCCTGTTCGGTTGTGACACAGGTAACCGAGGACCTCCGGAAGTCGTACCCCGTTCGGCCCACGCGGCCCCCTCGCCCACTACGATCTGCGCCCATGGGAGCCCTGCGGCTCGAATGCCCGTACCGGCACGCGCGTCCCATGGCACTGGTGAGTGCCATGGCGACGCTCCTCGCCGCGCTCTTCGTCTGCCTGGGGAGCGGACCCGGGGGGCCGGGCGGCCATCCGGGGCACGGGCCGGCCGCGGCCGCCCGCACCACGGCGGCGCCCTCGGGCCCCGCCGCCACCCCCGTGCCCGCGCCCGGGCGGGCCGCGTACGTGTGCCCCTACGACCGGGGCGACTGCTCCCTCTTCCCGTCCCTCTCCCCCGCGGTGCTGAGCGCCCCGCCCCTCGACCCGCCGCTGCACACCGAGGGCCGGGCGCCGCGCTTCGACGCGCGCGCCGGCGACGGGGCGGGGCGGGATTCGGGGGTCCGGCCGCGCGCCCCGGACCTGCACGTCCTTCAAGTTCTCCGGACCTAGGGCGGCCGCCGGGTCCCCGCGGACCCCGGTGGGCCCCGCCCTCCCCGAACGACGACCTCCCCCCTTTTTTCTTTCCCAGAAGGACGACATCACCATGGCCGCCAACCGTTCCTCCACCGCCGACCGCCGCGCCCGAATAGAGGAGATGCGCCGGGCCGAGCAGGCCCGGGAGCGCCGCAACCGCTTCCTCACCATCGGCGTCTCCGCCGTCGTCGTGCTGAGCCTCGTCGGCTTCGGCACCTTCGTGCTGATGAAGAAGGCCGACGAGGAGGACGCCAAGGAGGCCGCCGCCAAGGCCCCCATCGCCGGCGAGAAGTCCTGGGACGCGGCGAAGCTGGGCCGCAACCACGTCGAGACCGCCGTGAAGTACGACATGAAGCCGCCGGTCGGCGGCGACCACCACCCGGTGTGGCTGAACTGCGACGGCGACGTCTACGACAAGGCCGTCCCCGAGGTGAACGCCGTCCACTCGCTGGAGCACGGCGCCGTGTGGGTGACGTACACCAAGAAGGCCGCCGAGGCCGACGTGAAGAAGCTGAAGGACAAGGTCTCCGACACCCCCTACACGCTGATGAGCCCGGTCGACGACCAGTCCGGCGCGATCATGCTCTCCGCCTGGGGCAAGCAGGTCACCGTGGACGGCGCGAGCGACCCGCGCGTCGACGCCTTCTTCACCAAGTACGTGCAGGGCGCGCAGACCCCCGAGCCGGGCGCGGCCTGCACCGGCGGCGTCGGCGCCGACGGCGTGGGCGGCGCGGGGATGGGCCAGTGACCCCCCGCCGCACCCGGTACGCGGCGGTCACCGCGGTCGCCCTCTCGGTGCTGTTCGCCGCGGGCGCGGTCACGGTCGCCTCGGCCGAGCGCGAGGAGGCGCCCCGGACCCCGGACTCCGCCTCGGCGGACGCCGGCTTCGCCCGCGACATGGCGGTCCACCACCAGCAGGCCGTCGAGATGTCCTTCATCGTCCGTGACCGGACGGAGGACGAGTCGGTGCGCCGGCTCGCGTACGACATCGCCAACACCCAGGCCAACCAGCGCGGGATGATGCTCGGCTGGCTCGACGTGTGGGGCCTGCCGAAGGTCGAGTCGGGCACCGCGCCGATGACCTGGATGGGCATGCCCGTGACCGGCGACGCCGCCGGCAAGGACGGCGCGCTGATGCCCGGCATGGCGACGAGGACGCAGCTGGACGCGCTGCGGAAGGCCTCCGGCAAGGAGGCCGAGATCCTGTACCTGCGGCTGATGACCGCCCACCACAGGGGCGGGGTGCACATGGCCCAGGGCTGCGTGCAGAAGTGCTCGGTGGACGTGGAGCGGGACCTCGCGCAGGGCATGGTCGACGCCCAGGAGTCGGAGATCGCGCTGATGGCGGACATGCTCCGCAAGCGCGGCGCCACCGCCTGAGCCGGCCGCCCGGCGGGCCCCCGGCCCCCGTGACCCGCTGCGGTCGCGGGGGCCGACGCGTGCCCGCAGAATGAAGGCGCTCGGGGAGACGTACGCACCACGACGTTCGACGAAAGGTACGCGTCCCATGACCACGGCGAAGGACATCATGCACCCGGGAGCCCGCTGGATCCCGGAACACGAGACGCTCGACCGCGCGGCCCAGCTGATGCGCGACCTGAACGTGGGGGCGCTGCCCGTCGCGGACGAGAACGAACGGCTCTGCGGCATCGTGACCGACCGCGACATCGTGGTCCGCTGTGTGGCCATGGGCCACGACCCGGCCAAGGTGACCTGCGGCGCGATCGTCCAGGGCACCCCGCGCTGGATCGACGCGGGCGCGGACGTCGGCGCGGTCCTGGAGGAGATGCAGAGCCACCAGATCCGGCGGCTGCCGGTGATCGAGAACAAGCGGCTCGTCGGCATGATCAGCGAGGCCGACCTGGCCCAGCAGCTGTCGGACGAGCAGCTGAAGGCCTTCTGCGCGAGCGTCTACGCCGCGTCCTGAGGGGCCCGGAGGACGGCCCGGGCCACCGTGTCCGGGGCGTCCCGCATGACCAGATGGCCCGACGGCACGGCCGCCTCGTAGCGGGCGCCGAGCCGCCGGGCCAGCGTGCGCTGGCGGTCCTCCCAGCGGGCGGAGCCGTCGGGGGCGGCGAGGACGGTGACGGGGGCGCCGGGCGGGAGGGGGCGGCGGTCCCTGAGGGCGTGGAGCTCGGCGGCGACGGCGCCGTAGCGGGCGTTCTCGCGCAGGGCGCCGCGCCAGACGCGTGAGCCGCGGTAGACGCGGCGGACCTCGGCGGGCGGGGCGGTGTCGGGGTGGAGGGCGAGGCGGCGCAGCGCGGGGCCGAGGGCGGCGGGCAGGCCGAGGGCGGTGAGGGCGGTCCCGGCGGCGACGGTCCAGCCGAGCCGGCCGGGCCGGGGGTGCTCCTCGGTGGAGGAGTCGAGGAGGACCAGGGCGGCCGTGCGGCCGGGGTGGAGGCGGGCGAAGCCCTCGGCGTGGAGGCCGGCGATGGAGTGGCCGACGACGGTGGCGGGCCCGGGCAGGCCGAGGGCGTCGAGGAGGGCGGCGATCCGGTGCGCCTCGCCGGCCAGGGTGGGGGGCGCGGGGGTGCCCTGGGAGAGGCCGTGGCCGGGGCGGTCGAAGCGGACGACGGTGCGGTGCGGGGCGAGGAGGGGGACCACCGGGTCCCAGTCGAACCAGCAGAGGCCGAGTCCGGCGGAGAGCACGCAGACCGGGCCGTGGCCGTCGACGGCCACGTGGTGGGCGAGGCCCCCGAGGCGTACGAAGGTCATCCGCGGGCCCGTTCCCGCCGCGGGGTCCGCTCCCCCGCCCCGGCGCGCTCCCGGGCGACCGAGACGGCGAGGACGCCGGTCCACACCGCGACGAGGAGGACCTGGAGGCGCTGGCCCGCGCCCAGGGCCCACGGACCCCGGCCGGCCTCGGAGGCGGCGACGGCGGCGAGGGTCCAGGCGGTGGCGGCGGCTTCGAGGGCGAGGAGGGCCGGTCCGGTGCGGGCCAGCGGGCGCCAGAGGCCGTACCGGCGGGCGGCGAGGGTGAGGGCGGCCATGGCGACGAGGGCGCCGGTCACGGCGAGGCTCGAACTGACGGCGTGGGCCGTGTGGGTGGCGGGGACGAGTCCGGCGGTCTCCCGGGCGGCGCACTCGGGGTCGGCGGTGGGGGCGCAGCTGAGCGGGAGGCGGGAGTCGAGGGCGGTGGCGGCGCCGAAGAGGGCGAGGGCGGCCCAGCCGGCGAGGAGCCAGGGGCGGCGGGCGGCGGGCCCGGCGCCGGGGCGGGCCCGGCGGGGCGCGCCGGGTTCGGGGGCGGGCCCGGCGGGGGCGCGGGTGGCGAGGAGGCCGAGGGCGGCGCCGGCGAGGACGAGGAGGCCGGCGGTGAGGTCGGTGGCGCGGAAGAGGCCGCCGAGGGGCTGGTCGGCGGCGGCGAGCTCGGAGACGTACGCGCGGACCGGGTCGAGACCGGTCCGCACGACGGCTTCGAGGACCCAGGCGGTGTACGCGAGCGCCCCCAGGAACAGCAGGACGGCGGACGCGCGCGTGGCCTTTTTGGGCATATGGGGTCAGACGTCAGGGGGTGGCGGAAGGTTCCCGGTGGTCGGGGTGGACCCACTCGGGCTTGCGGTACCTGAGCAGGAGGGCGGGGATGAGGAGGCCGAGGACGAAGAGGCCGCCGCCGACGATCAGCAGGTAGCGCCAGAGCGGCTCGCCGTCGAACTGGTCGGGCGGGACGAAGCCGATGACGAGGGCGAGGACGGAGGCGACGAAGCCGACGGCGGCGACCCAGGTGACGGCGGGGACGCGGAAGCCGCGCTCCACGTGGGGCTGGGTGCGGCGGAGCCTGACGACGGCGACGAACATCAGCAGGTAGGCGATCAGGTAGATCTGCACGGTGATGACGGAGAACATCCAGTACGAGCTGGAGACCGAGTCGCTGAAGGCGTACAGGATGCCGATCAGGGTGGTGATCACGCCCTGGGCGACCATGATGGCGGTCGGGGAGCCGGCCTTGTTGAACTTCTGGAAGGCGGGCGGGAGGTAGCCCTCCTGGCGGGAGAGCAGGACGAGGCCCTTGGCGGGTCCGGAGAGCCAGGTGAGCATGCCGCCGAGGGCGGCGCAGACCAGCATGACGCCGACGACCCGGGTCATCCAGCCGATGGAGAAGTGGTCGAAGAAGGCGCCGAAGGCCTGCATGAGGCCGGCGGTGAGGCTGAGCTGGTCGGACGGCATGACCCAGGCGATGGCGAGGGCCGGAAGGATGAAGATCAGCAGGACCAGGCCGGTGGCCAGGAACATCGCCTTGGGGTACTCGCGCTTGGGTTCGCGCAGCGAGGAGACGTGCACGCCGTTCATCTCCATGCCCGCGTAGGACAGGAAGTTGTTGACGATGAGGACGAGGCTGGCGAGGCCGGTCCACGGCGGCAGCCAGTGGTCGGCGGTCATCGGCTGGGCGGAGGGGTTGCCCTGGCCGAGGAAGACCATGCCGAGGACGACGAGGAGCACGCCGGGGACCAGGGTGCCGACGATCAGGCCGAAGGAGGAGAGTCCGGCGATGGCCCGGGTGCCGCGCGAGGAGACCCAGACGCCGGCCCAGTAGACGGTGACGATGACGATCGCGACGTAGAGGCCGTTCTCGGCGAGCGAGGGGTCGATGACGTACGCGAAGGTCGAGGCGACGTAGGCGAGCAGGCTCGGGTAGTACGCGATCGTCATGGCGAACTGGCACCAGACGGCGAGGAAGCCGAGGGGCTTGCCGAGGGCCTCGCTGACCCAGCGGTAGATGCCGCCGGACCAGCCGGAGGCGAGTTCGGCACCGACGAGGGCGGTGGGGAGCAGGAAGACGATGGCGGGGAGGAGGTAGAGGAAGACCGCGGCCAGTCCGTAGATGGCCATGGTCGGCGCCGGCCGCAGGGAGGCGACGGAGGCCGTGGTCATGAAGGCGAGCGTCAGCCAGGAGATGAACTGGCGCTTGGTGCCGTCGTCCTGGAGGACCGCCGCGTCCTCGCCGGTGGCGGGCCGGGCCGACTCCGCCGGGTCGTCAGTGGTCGTCATGGGCCCATGATCACGGGGGTGGACTTACTTCGCATGTCGGGAGCGAACGGCCGGATCCGCGGGGGCGGGGCCCGGTTCCCAGGACATAGCGTCGATTTGACGATTACACTGGGGGGCGTGCAACGACTACGCCTCGCGCTGAATCAGATCGACTCGACCGTCGGGGACATCGCCGGGAACTCCGAGGCGATCGTCCACTGGACCCGGCACGCCGTCGGGCAGGGCGCGCACCTCGTCGCCTTCCCCGAGATGGCCCTGACCGGCTATCCCGTCGAGGACCTGGCCCTGCGGCCGTCCTTCGTCGAAGCCTCCCGGGCGGCGCTGGACGCGCTCGCGGAGCGGCTCTCCGGCGAGGGCCTCGGCGAGGTGCCGGTGGTCGTCGGCTACCTCGACCGCACGGAGCGGGCGGTGCCCCGCCTCGGCCGCCCGGCCGGCTCGCCGGAGAACGCGGCGGCGGTGCTGCACCGGGGCCGGGCGGTGCTCCGCCTCGCCAAGCACCACCTGCCGAACTACGGCGTCTTCGACGAGTTCCGCTACTTCGTGCAGGGCGACACCCTGCCGGTGCTGCGGGTGCGCGGGATCGACGTGGCGCTCGCGATCTGCGAGGACCTGTGGCAGGAGGGCGGCCGGGTGCCGGCGGCGCGCAGCGCCCGGGCCGGGCTGCTCCTGTCGGTGAATGCCTCGCCGTACGAGCGGGACAAGGACGACACCCGGCTCGAACTGGTCCGCAAGCGGGCCCGGGAGGCCGGCTGCACCACCGCCTACCTGGCGTCGACCGGCGGGCAGGACGAGCTGGTCTTCGACGGGGACTCGATCGTGGTGGACGCGGCGGGCGAGGTGATCGCGCGGGCCCCGCAGTTCACCGAGGGCAGCGTGATCCTCGACCTGGACCTGCCGGCCGCCGACCCGGACGCCCCGGCGCCGGGCACGGTGGTGGACGACGGGCTGCGGATCGACCGGGCGGTGCTCGCCGGGGAGGCCGGCGAGCCCCTGCCGGTGACCGAGCCGGAGCTGACGGGCGGTTACGCGCAGCGGCTCGACGACGACGAGGAGGTCTACTCGGCGCTGGTCATCGGGCTGCGCGCGTACGTCGCGAAGAACGGTTTCGGCTCGGTGGTGATCGGCCTCTCGGGCGGGATCGACTCGGCGCTGGTCGCCGCGATCGCCTGCGACGCGCTGGGCGCCGACCGGGTGCACGGGGTGTCGATGCCGTCGAAGTACTCCTCGGACCACTCGAAGGGCGACGCGGCCGAGCTGGCCCGCAGGACCGGGCTGCACTTCCGCACCGTGCCCATCGGGCCGATGTTCGACGCGTACATGGCGGCCCTGGAGCTCACCGGGCTCGCCGAGGAGAACCTCCAGTCCCGGCTGCGGGGCACCACCCTGATGGCGATCTCCAACCAGGAGGGCCACCTGGTCCTCGCCCCGGGCAACAAGTCCGAGCTGGCGGTGGGCTACTCGACGCTGTACGGCGACTCCGTCGGCGCCTACGGGCCGATCAAGGACGTCTACAAGTCGGACGTCTTCCGGCTGGCCCGCTGGCGGAACCGGGCCGCGGAGGAGCGCGGGCAGACCCCGCCGATCCCGGAGAACTCGATCGTGAAGCCTCCCAGCGCCGAGCTGCGCCCGGGCCAGGTGGACACGGACTCGCTGCCGGACTACGACGTGCTCGACCGGATCCTCGCCCGGTACGTGGACCGGGACGAGGGCACGGACGCGATCGTGGCGGCCGGCTTCGACCCGGAGCTGGTGGCGCGGACGCTGCGGATGGTGGACGCGGCGGAGTACAAGCGGCGCCAGTACCCGCCGGGCACCAAGATCTCGGCGAAGGGCTTCGGCAAGGACCGGCGGCTGCCGATCACGAACCGCTGGCGGGAGACACCGGCGCCCTGACCCCGGCCTCCGGTCCGGTCCCGGCCGTCGGCCCGGTCCCGGCCGCCGGGCCCGCGAGGGGGCTTCGCGCGACGACGTGCGAGGCCCCCTTCGCCGTGTCCGTACGGACCTCCCGGCGGTCGAGGAGCCCGGCGGCGACGGCGATCGCGAGGCCGGCGGCGGCGAGGCCCGCGCCGACCAGGGCCGGGGAGGTCCAGCCCCAGCCGGCCGCGACGGCGGCGCCGCCCGCCCAGGCGCCGCCCGCGTTGGCGAGGTTGAAGGCGGAGTGGTTGGAGGCGGAGGCGAGCGTGGGGGCGTCCTTCGCCTTCTCCATGACGAGCATCTGGAGCGGGGTGGTGGTCATGAAGCCGACGGCGCCGATGACCACCACGGTGACCAGGGCGAGCCAGGGCACGTGGACGGTGAAGCGGAAGGCGACCAGGGTCACGGCGAGGGCGGCCAGCGAGCCGTAGAGGGTGGGGCGCGGGGCGCGGTCGGTGAGCGGGCCCGCGGCGAGCGCGCCGCCGGTCATGCCGAGGCCGAAGAGGGCGAGGACGACCGTGACGGTGGACTCGCCGAGGCCCATCACCTCGGTGGTCATGGAGGCCAGGTAGGAGTAGACGGCGAAGACGCCGGCGAAGCCGAAGACGGCGGTGAGCAGGCCGAGCAGCACCTGCGGGCGGCCGAGCGCGCGCAGCTCGCGGCCGAGGCCCTGGCGCCCGTCGAGGGGCAGCTCGGGGACCAGCCGGGCGAGGGCGGCGAGGGCGCCCAGGCCGATGGCGGCGACGACGAGGAAGGTGGCGCGCCAGCCGAGGTGCTGTCCGAGCAGGGTGGCGGCGGGGACGCCGAGGATGTTGGCGACGGTGAGGCCCAGGAACATGGTGGCGACCGCGCGGGCCTGCCGGTCGGGGCGGACCAGCCGGGCGGCGACGACGGCGCCGACGCCGAAGAAGGCGCCGTGCGGGAGGCCGGCGAGGACCCGGCCGGCGAGCAGCCAGCCGTAGCCGGGCGCGAGGGCGGAGGCGAGGTTGCCGACGGTGAAGAGGGCCATCAGCAGGAGCAGCATCCGCTTGCGGGGAAGGCGGGAGCCGAGGGCGGTGAGCAGCGGGGCGCCGACGACGACGCCGAGCGCGTAGGCGGAGACGAGGTGGCCCGCGGTGGGGACGGTGGTGCCGAGGTCGGCGGCGACGTTGGGCAGCAGGCCCATCATCACGAACTCGGTGGTGCCGATGCCGAAAGCGGAGATGGCCAGGGCGAGCAGGGCCACAGGCATGGGTGGGAGACCCTTTCCGGGTACGAGGGTTTGTTTTTTTACGAAACAAATTCTCGCAGACGCCGGGGCATTCCCCGAATCCGGGGGATGAAGAGAAGGTTTCTCCTGCGTTTCGCAGGGTCAGAAGGCGATGCGGGCGGCGAGCGGCAGGTGATCGCTCCTGGTCTCCGGCAGCGCCCAGGAGGCGACCGGCTCGACGCCCCGGACCAGGATCTGGTCGATCCGGGCCATCGGGAAGGAGGCGGGCCAGGAGAAGCCGAAGCCGTCGCCCGCGGCTCCCTGGGTGGAGCGCAGCTGGGCGGTGACGGCGTTGAGGGCGCGGTCGTTCATGGTGCCGTTGAGGTCGCCGAGGAGGACGATCCGCCCGGCCCGGTCGTTCGCGATGGCCTCGCCGAGGGCGTCGGCGCTGTTGTCGCGCTGGTTGGCGGTGAAGCCGGCGTCCAGCCTGACCCGTACGGAGGGGAGGTGGGCGACGTAGACCCGCAGCTCGCCCTGGGGGGCGACGACCGTGGCGCGCATGGCGCGGGTCCAGCCCATGTGGAGGTCGACCGGCCGCGGGTCCCGCAGCGGCAGCCGGCTCCACAGGCCGACGGTGCCCTGGACGGAGTGGTACGGGTACTTCTCCGCCAGCTCCCGCTCGTAGACCGGCACCATGTCGGCCTTCAGCTCCTCCAGGGCCAGCACGTCGGCGCCGGAGGCGGCGAGGCCGCGGGCGGTGCCCTCCGGGTCGGGGTTGTCGGCGTTGACGTTGTGGGTGGCGACGGTGAGGTCGCCGCCGGAGGCCGACTTGTCGGCGACGAGGCCGCCGAAGAGGTTGAGCCAGACGACCACCGGGAGCAGCAGCGCGATCAGCGCGGTGGCGGAGCGGCGCAGCAGCGCGAGGAGGAGCAGGACCGGGACGAAGAGGCCGAGCCAGGGCAGGAAGGTCTCGGTGAGGCTGCCGAGGTTGCCGACCCGGTTGGGGATCTCCGCGTGCAAGGCCATCAGCAGGGTCAGGACGACGGCGCAGACGGCGAGGACGATGCCGCGCCGCCAGACGCCGGGGTCCCGCCGCAGGCGGCCGAGGGCGGAGCGGAACCGGTCGCGGGCCCCGGAAGGGGCACCTCCCGTTCCGCCGTGCTCCGTCCCCGTCATGTCCACCCGCGCCATCGCTGCCCTCACTCGCCTTGCCGTGCCGTCGTGCCGTCCGTGCCCGGGACCCGGTCCGACCCTAGGCGATGCCGGGCCCGGCGCACTCCCCCAAGGACGGACGCGGCGTGTGACGGGGTTCCGGCGGGGCGCCGGTTCGGGTGGGCTGTGACAGAACGCGCACATTCGTGCGGGTCGGAAGGGGGGCTGCCCCTCGGGCGGACCTCCGTCGGCGAAGGGGGCTCGGCCCCTCGGGCGGACCTCCGCCGGTGAAGGGGGCTCTGCCCCCCCCGCCGGGGAAGGCGGGGGCTCAACCCCTCGGGCGGACCCCTTCGAGGATGGTGTCGGCGACCCGGGCCGGGAGGTCGGGTGACAGGTCGGCGTCGGGGTGGAGGACGGTACGGAGCAGGAGCGGGCCGACGAAGAGGTCGTTGACCAGCTCCAGGTCGAGGTCGGCCCGGATCTCGCCGGCGGCGACGCCCCGCTCCAGGACCTCGATGCCGAGGCGGCGGCGGGGCTCGATGGCGGTGCGGTGGTACTGGTCCCAGAGCCGGGGGTGGGTCTGCATCTGGGCGAACATGTTCCGCAGCAGCGCGGAGGTCCGCTTGGCGAGCCCGCGCCGCCGCATGAACTCCAGGAGCATCACGAGGTCGTCGCGGACCGAAGTGCCGGGCAGCGCCGGGTCGGGCGGCTCGACGGACCGGATCAGCTCGACGAGCAGGTCCTCCTTGCCGGCCCAGCGGCGGTAGATCGTGGCCTTGCCGACCCCCGCGGTGCGGGCGATCCGCTCGATGGACACGTCCCCGAGGGCCACGCCGCCCTCCAGCAACCCGATGACCGCGTCGAAGACCGCCCGCTCGACCCCCTCGCTCCGGGGCCGGCCCCGCCGGGCCGCGCCCTCGGCGCACGCCTCCGGCGGCGCGGCCTCGTCCGGCCCGGGCGCCGGCGTGCCGGCCGCCGCCGGAGCGCCGGAGGCCGCCGGGGGCCGCGGGCCGGGGGCCGGGCCGGGCTCGGCCGGCTCGCCGGGAATCTGGCCGTCCGCCAAGGACACGCGTGTCGCCTCTCGTCGTCGCGGGAATGCTGCGTCCCCTTCATTCTCGCCCCACGGCGCCCCGCGGCCCGGCGCGGGCCAGGGGGGACGCGAACCGGCCCGCCCCGGGAAGGCGGGCCGGTCGGCCGGTCAGCGGTGGGCCGGTTCGGTCGCGTCCGCGGCGTCCGGGGTGGCCTGGGCCGGGATGCCGGGGGCCGGGGCGCGGCCGGGGAGGAAGACGGCGACGACGACCGCGCCGACGGCGGCGATCGCCGCGGAGGCGTAGGCGGTGACGTGCATCGCGTCGAGGAACGCCTGGTGGGCGGGGGCGACGAGGGCCTCGACGTGGAGCTTCTCCGCCACCGCGAGAGTGGCCTCCAGGGACTCGCCCGCGGTGCCGCGCACGGCGGGCGGGAGGACGTCGAGGTGGGACTCGATCTCGCCCCGGTAGACCGAGGAGAGGACGGAGCCGAGGACGGCCACTCCGAGGGCGCCGCCGACCTGGCGGAAGGTGTTGTTGACGGCGGAGCCGGAGCCCGCCTTCTCCCGCGGCAGCGTCTGCATGATCGCGACGGTGACCGGCGGCATGACGTGGGCCATGCCCGCGCCCTGCACCAGGAAGACCAGGGCCATCACCCAGACGGGGGTGTCAGCGTCGAAGAGGGCGAAGGCACCGAGACCGAGGGCGACGGCGGCCATGCCGGTGGCGCAGACCGCCCGCGTGCCGAAGCGGGCGACGGCGAGCCGGGCCCGGGGCGCGAAGACCATCTGGGCGAGGGCGAGCGGCAGCAGGAGCAGGCCGGAGTCGAGCGCGCTGTAGCCGCGGACGCTCTGGAGGTAGAAGGCGGAGAAGAAGGTCACGCCCATGAGGGCGAAGAAGACCAGGGCGATCGCGGCGACGGCGGCGGAGAAGACCGGCTTGCGGAAGTACGAGACGTCCAGGGCCGGGTGGTCGCTGCGCTTCTCGTACAGGACGAAGGCGGCGAGGACGGCGAGGCCGCCGAGGACCGGCAGGAGGACCCCGGGCTCGGTGAAGGAGGCCCGCTCGCCGCCGCGGATGATGCCGTACACGAGGAGGACCAGGCCGAGGACGGAGAGGAGCACGCCGACCAGGTCGATCCGGCCGGGCGCGGGGTCGCGGGACTCGGGGACGAGCCAGATCATCAGGCCGAGGCCGAGGAGCACCACGGGCACGTTGACGAGGAAGATCGAGCCCCACCAGAAGTGCTCCAGGAGGACGCCGCCGGTGATCGGGCCGATCGCGATGGCGAGGCCGACGCTGCCGGCCCAGATGCCGATGGCCTTGGGCTGCTCGTCGCGCTCGAAGACGTTCATGAGGACGGCGAGGGTGGCGGGCATGACGAAGGCGGCGCCGAGGCCCATCACGGCCCGGTAGGCGATCAGTTCGCCCGGGGAGCCGGAGAGGGCGGCGAGGGCGGAGCCGAGGCCGAAGACGGCGAGGCCGAAGAGGAGGGACCGCTTGCGGCCGAGCCGGTCGCCGAGGAGGCCGGAGGCGAAGAGCAGGCCGGCGAAGACGAGCGTGTAGGAGTTGATGGCCCACTCCAGCTCGCTCTGGGTGGCGCCGAGGCCGGTGGGGGCCGGGGAGGCGATCGTCTTGACCGCCACGTTCAGGATCGAGTTGTCGAGGACGACGATCAGCAGGCTGAGCATCAGCACGCCGAGGACGGCCCAGCGGCGGCGGTGGACGGCCTCGGGGACGCGCGCCGGGGCGGGAGCGGGGGACGGTGACGCGGAGGGGGACGGCTCTGGCATGGGCACCACTGTAGACCCATTTCGAAACGGGCCCGTCTCGTATCGCAATGAGGGCCCGTGTGAACAGCGCCACTCCGGCCCACTTCCCCGCCCACCCGGCGAAGTGCCACCATGGACGTGGTCCGGGGACGCCGTCAGGGCGCCTCGAGATGACACAAGGAGCCGTTCACCATGACGCTTCAGGCTGCCTCGAAACAGCCCGCCGACAGCACGAAGACGCTGTACGGGGGCAAGGGCACGCGCCGTCTCACCGTCCACGACATCGCCGCCGCCAAGACCCGCGGCGAGAAGTGGCCCATGCTCACCGCCTACGACGCCATGACCGCCTCCGTCTTCGACGAGGCCGGGATCCCGGTGATCCTCGTCGGCGACTCCATGGGCAACTGCCACCTCGGCTACGACACCACCGTGCCCGTCACGATGGACGAGATGGCCCTCCTCTCCGCCGCCGTCGTCCGGGGCACCCGGCGCGCCCTCGTCGTCGGCGACCTCCCCTTCGGCTCGTACCAGGAAGGGCCCGTCCAGGCCCTGCGCAGCGCGACCCGGCTGGTCAAGGACGCGGGCGTCCAGGCGGTCAAGCTGGAGGGCGGCGAGCGCTCGCTGCCGCAGACCGAGATGCTGGTCCAGGCCGGCATCCCCGTCATGTCCCACCTGGGCCTCACCCCGCAGTCCGTCAACACCATGGGCTACCGGGTGCAGGGCCGCTCCGACGAGGCCGCGCACAAGCTGCTGCGCGACGCCAAGGCCGCCCAGGACGCGGGCGCCTTCTCGCTCGTCCTGGAGCTGGTCCCGGCCGAGCTGGCCGCCGAGGTCACCCGCTCGCTGCACATCCCGGTCATCGGCATCGGCGCGGGCCCCGACACCGACGCCCAGGTCCTCGTCTGGACCGACATGGCCGGCCTGACCGGCGGCAAGGTGCCGCGCTTCAGCAAGCAGTACGCCAACCTCCGCGAGACGCTCGGCGACGCCGCCCGTGCCTTCGCCGAGGACGTGGCCGGCGGGGCCTTCCCCGCCGAGGAGCACACCTTCCACTAGCCGGTCCCGCACGTCACCGACAGCCCGCCGACAGCCCGTCGGCGGGCTGTCGGCGCCCTGTAGGCCGTTTGTCGGAAGCCTGTCGGCGGCGCCGTGTTCCATGGGGGACATGACGCGATCACAGACCAACGCCGTCGAGGTCCGGGGCCTCGTGAAGCACTTCGGCGACACCAGGGCCCTCGACGGGGTCGACCTGGACGTCCGCGAGGGCACCGTCCTCGGCGTCCTCGGGCCCAACGGCGCCGGGAAGACCACCCTCGTCCGCTGCCTCTCCACCCTCCTCGTCCCGGACGCCGGGACCGCCACCGTCGCCGGCTACGACGTGGTGCGCCAGCCCCGCCAGCTGCGCCGCACCATCGGGCTCACCGGCCAGTACGCCTCGGTCGACGAGAAGCTCTCGGGCTTCGAGAACCTGTACATGATCGGGCGGCTGCTCGACCTGTCCCGCGCGGACGCCCGGCGCCGCGCCGACGAGATGCTGGAGCGGTTCTCCCTCACCGAGGCCGCCAGGCGCCCGGCGATGAACTACTCCGGCGGCATGCGGCGGCGGCTCGACCTCGCCGCCTCGATGATCGGGCAGCCGGCCGTGCTCTACCTGGACGAGCCGACCACCGGCCTCGACCCCCGCACCCGCAACGAGGTGTGGGACGAGGTGAAGCGGATGGTCTCCGAGGGCGTCACCGTCCTCCTCACCACCCAGTACATGGAGGAGGCGGAGCAGCTGGCGAGCGAGCTGACCGTCATCGACCGGGGCAAGGTCATCGCCCGGGGCGAGGTGGACGAGCTCAAGGCGAAGGTCGGCGGACGCACCCTGAAGGTCCGTCCGGTCGACCCGGAGCAGCTGCCCGCGATGGCCGCCGCGCTCCGCGAGACCGGTCTCGACGGCGTCGCCGGCGCGACCGTGGTGCCCGACGAGGGCGCGCTGTACGTCCCGATCCTCACCGACCAGCAGCTGACGGCCGTCGTCTCGCTGCTCGGCGCGCGCGGTTTCGGCATCGCCCACATCGGCACCCACCTGCCCAGCCTGGACGAGGTGTTCCTGGCCATCACCGGCCAGAGGACCGCCGACTCCGACGAGACCCACGAGGAGGTCGCCGCGTGAGCACGACCACGGTCACCAAGTCCCCCGTCGGCGCCCCGGCCCCGGCCCCGGCGCGGCCGGCGGCGGACGCCGACACCCGCATCGGCCTGCGGGCCAACCTGCGCCACATCGGCGCCCTGGCCCGGCGCAACGCCCTCCAGATCAAGCAGGACCCGGAGTCGATGTTCGACGCCGTGTTCATGCCGATCATCTTCATCCTGCTCTTCGTGTACGTCTTCGGCGGCGCCATCTCCGGCAAGGGCAACAACGACGTCTACGTGAACTACGTGACGCCCGGCCTGATGGCGATGATGGGCATGAACATCGCCATGGGCGTCGGCGTGGGCATCAACGACGACTTCAAGAAGGGGGTGATGGACCGCTTCCGGACGATGCCGATCGCCCGCTCCTCGGTCCTCATCGCCAAGATCGTCGTCGAGCTCGGCCGGATGATGATCGCCACCGCGATCCTCCTCGGCATGGGCTTCCTGCTGGGCCTGACGATCCACACCTCGGTGCTCCACCTGCTGGCCGCCATCGGCCTGTCGGCGGTCTTCGGCGCCTCCCTGATGTGGATCTTCATCCTGCTCGGCCTGAGCCTGAAGTCCGCGCAGGCGGTCCAGGGCATGGCGATGCTGGTCCTGATGCCGCTCCAGTTCGGCTCCTCGATCTTCGCCCCGACGACGACGATGCCCGGCTGGCTGGAGACCTTCACGGACTACAACCCGCTGTCGAACCTCGCCGACGCCGCGCGGAACCTGATCAACGGCGGCCCGGTCGCCCACTCGGTGGGGATGACGCTGGGCTGGGCGCTGGCCATCACGATCGTGACGGCGCCGCTGGCGGTCTCGAAGTTCCGCAAGAAGACCTGAGCGGCGCCCCCGTGACGGGGGCTCAGGACTCGGCGCGTCCGGTGATCGCGTCGGCGGCGCGACCGAGCAGGGCGGCGGCCTCCTCAGCGGAGAGGCCGCCGCCCTCGGCGTGCGCCGCCTCGAAGGCGGCGTCGCCGAGCGCCGCGCGGGCCAGCTCCGTGGCCCGCGCCAGGTTCTCCCGCTCCATCGCCGGCTCCAGGTGCCCCTCCGGCACGAGGGCGTCCCGCGCGCCGAGGAGCACGGCCGCCGTCCGCGCGGACTCGCCCCCGAGCCCGGCGAGCGCCCAGGCCGCCACCACCAGGTGGATCCCGGGCATCTGCGGCATCACCATCATCGACAGCGGGCCGAGGGAGCGCCCGTACGCCTCGGCGGCGCGCCCCAGCGCCGAGGCGTACTCCTTCTCCGTGACGTCGAGCCAGGCCAGGACGCCGAGCGTGAACCCCTCGAAGACGGAGAGGGTCTCGCTGCCGAACTCCTCCAGGAGGGTCGCGAGGTGCTCCCGGGCCTCCGCCGTCCGGCCCGTCCGCCCCAGCGCCACGGCGAGGAAGAGCCGTGCGCCGAGCTGCGCTTCGTGCCCGGTGGAGTGGTCGCCGATGATCTCCCGCAGGACCGCCTCCCCCTCCTCGATCCGGCCGGACTCGACGAGGGTGTCGGCGTACCGGGCGCGCAGCAGGGCCCGCTGCGAGGGCGCCCCGATCTTCTGCGCGTAGTCGATGGCGGCGGAGAAGTCCCGGGCGGCCAGGTCGTAGGCGAGCTGCCGCTCGTGGGCCTCGGCGCGGGCGGAGAGCGCCTCGGCGGCCCCCCAGGCGTCCCCGAGCCGCTCGAAGAGGTCCAGGCTCTCGTCGGCGTCCGCGATGGCCCGCTCGGCCCACTGCCCCCGGTTGGCCCGCATGTTGGCGCGCAGGTGCAGGATGTGGGCGAGTTCCCACGTGTAGCCGTTGGCGCGGCAGGCGTCCACGGTGACGTCGAGCAGTTCGTACAGCCGCTCGGGCTCCCCCATGATGAGGACCGCGAAGACGGCGAAGGAGCCCGGGAGCCGGCAGGTCTGGGGCAGTCCCGGCCGGTAGACGGCGGTGATCTCGCGGAGCCGGTCCTGGCCCTCGGGGCTCATCCAGCGGGCGGTCTCGTGGTCCATGTTGATCAGCTCGACCAGCCGCACCCCGCGCCGGGCCTCCCAGCGCTGCTCCTCGGAGAGCGGCGGCGGTGCGGCCGTGCAGGGCTCGGCGAGCGGGACGAGGGGCGCGGCGGGCGGGGCGAAGGGGTCGGGGCCGAGGGCGGCCACGGCGCGGACGGCGTGCAGCGCGTCGGAGCGGTGGTCGCGCAGCTGCCAGTACCAGAGCAGGGCGTGGACGAGGACGAGGGCCTCGTCCTCCTCGCGGGCGTCGACGGCCCGGCCGAGCGCGGTCCTGAGGTTGCCGTACTCGGCGTCGAGCCGGGCCATCGCGGCGATCTGTCCCGCTCCGCGCAGCTCCGGGTCGGTGCGGCGGGCGAGTTCGCGGTAGTACGTGAGGTGGGCCCGCTCGACCGCCGCCCACTCCCCCGCCTCGTCCAGCCGCTCCCCCGCGTACTCGGCCACCGTCTCCAACAGCCGGAACCGCATCCCGCGCTCCCCCGGCGCCGCCACCACCAGCGACTTGTCCACCAGCGCACCCAGCACGTCCAGCACCTCCGCGCCCTCCGGCCCGGCACACACCGCCTCCGCCGCCTCCAGATCACACCCGCCCGCGAACACCGCCAACCGCCGCAGCACCGCCCGCTCCGGCCCCTCCAGCAGGTCCCACGACCAGTCCACCACCGCCCGCAACGTCTGCTGCCGCGGCAGCACCGTCCGCGCCCCCGACGTCAGCAACCGGAACCGGTCGTCCAGCCGCTCCGCGATCTGCCGCACCGACAACACCCGCAACCGCGCCGCCGCCAGCTCGATCGCCAGCGGCAGCCCGTCCAGCCGCCGCACGACCTCCCGCCCCGCCGCCACGTCCCGCTCCACGTCGAAACCCGGCCGCGCCGCCGCACCCCGCTCACCGAGCAACCGCAGCGCCGTCGCCTCCGGCAGCGGACCCAGCGGCCGCAGCCGCTCCCCCGGCACCCCCAGCGGCTCCCGGCTCGTCGCCAGCACCCGCACCCCCGGACACCGGGCCAGCACCGCCTCCGCAAGCCGGGCCGCCGCCCCCACCACGTGCTCGCAGTTGTCCAGGAGCAGCAGCATCCGCCGCCCCGCACAGTGCTCCACCAGACGCGACAGCGGATCGCCGGCGGTGCGCAGTTCCTCGGCGCCGGCGCCTCGCAGCACGGTCTCGCGGGCGCCGAGGGCGGCGAGGACGGCCTCGGGGACGGCCTCCGGGTCGCGGACGGGGGCGAGTTCGGCGACCCAGACGCCGTCGGGCCAGGCCTCGGCGGCCCGTTCGGCCGCCTCCTGGGAGAGCCGGGTCTTGCCGGCGCCGCCGGGCCCGAGCAGGGTCACCAGCCGGGCGCCGGCCAGGTCCTGGCGCAGGGCGGCGATCTCCTCGTCGCGCCCGACGAAGGAGGTGAGCCGGGCCCGCAGGTTCCCGGCGGCGGGAGCGGCGGGGGCGGTGGGGGTACGCGCGGGGGCGGTGCGTTCGGGGGCGGGGGCGGTACGGGCGGGGGCCCGCGCCGACAGCAGCTCCTCGTGGAGGGCGCGCAGCTCGGGCCCGGGGTCGGCACCGAGCCGGTCGGCCAGGACCCGGCGCACCTCCTCGTACCCCGCCAGCGCCTCCGCCGCCCGCCCCGCCTCCCGCAGCGCACGCAACCGCAGCACCTGCACGGACTCGTCGAGCGGCCGGTCCGCGCAGAGCGCGGTCAGCTCGGGCAGGACCTCGGCGGCCCGGCCGAGGGCGAGACCGGCGGCGAGCCGGGCACGGCGGGCGTCCAGGCGGCGGGCCTCCCAGCGGGCGGCCTCGGCGTGCCGGTCGGGCAGGTCGGCGAGGGCAGGCCCCGACCAGAGCCCCAGCGCCTCGTCGAGGAGCGCCACCGCACGACCCGCCTCCCCCGCCGCCAGCGCGGCCGACCCCTCGGCGGCGAGCCGCTCGAAACGGAACAGGTCCACGTCCTCACGGGCCGCGCCGAGGCGGTAGCCGCCGCCCTCGGCGGAGTGGACCCGGTCCCGCCCGAGCGCCTTCCGGAGCCGTCCGACCAGGGCCTGGAGCGCGGCGACGGCGTCGGCGGGCGGCTCGTCGCCGTGCCAGACCTCGTCGACGAGCGCGGCCACGGGCACCGCGCGGCCGGGCCGGAGGGCGAGGGCGGTGAGCAGGGCGCGGACGCGGGGACCGCCGACGGGCAGCTCGCTGCCGTCGGCGGTCAGCACTCGGGTCGGTCCCAGGAGGCAGTAACGCACTCCCCCATTCTCCGTGGGGGCCCGCCGTCCGCCGCGCGCCGGGGGAACCCGGGGGCGCGGCGGTACGTTCTCCCGCACACGGTCCGCACCGTGTCCGCCCGCCCCGCTTCGTCCCGCCCCGTCCCCCCTCGCCCCGGGAGCCCGTGATGAGTTCGGCCGCAGTCCGCCGCCAGGAGCGCCGGATCAGTCCCGTCTTCCTGGCGGTGCTCGCCGTCACGGCGGTCACCGGGTGGGCGGTGTGGACGGACTTCGCCGCGCTGCCGGGGGTGGCGGTCTTCCTCTTCGTCACCTCGGCGTGGATCGTCTCGCTCTGTCTGCACGAGTACGCGCACGCCCGCACGGCCCTGCACGGCGGGGACGTCACGGTGGGCGCCAAGGGCTATCTGACCCTGAACCCGTTCGCGTACACCCACGCCGTCCTGAGCGTGGTCCTGCCGGTGCTCTTCGTGATCATGGGCGGGATCGGCCTGCCGGGCGGGGCCGTCTTCATCGAGCGGGGCCGGATCAGGGGCCGGTGGAGGCACAGCCTGGTCTCGGCGGCGGGCCCGCTGGCGAACGCGCTGTTCGCGGTGGTGTGCACGGCCCCGTTCTGGCTGGGCGCGCTCGACGGGGTGCCGCCGGCGTTCCGGTACGCGCTGGCCTTCCTGGCGTTCCTCCAGGTGACGGCCGCGCTGCTGAACCTGCTGCCGGTGCCGGGGCTCGACGGCTACGGCATCGTGGAGCCCTGGCTGTCGTACCGGGTGAAGCGGCGGATCGAGCCGTACGCGCCGTACGGCTTCTTCGCCGTGATCGCGCTGCTCTTCGTGCCGGCCGTGAACGGCGCCTTCTTCGACGCGGTCGACGCCCTGCTGCGGTCGCTCGGGGTCGGAGACGCGGCCCGCTCCTGCGGCTCCGCGCTCTTCCGCTTCTGGGAGGGGACGCCGGAATACTGCCCGCTCTAGGCCGTCTCGGCCCGCTCGGCCCTGGCGCGGCGGACGTAGTACCAGGCCATGTTGGAGGAGAGGCCCGCGAGGAGCACCCAGACGACGCCGATGAAGCTGCCGTTGACGAAGGAGATCACGGCCGCGGCGACGGCCAGGGCGCAGACCACGAGGGCGTAGAGGGCGAGACGGGGCATGGGGGTCGGCTCCTGTCGGGTACGGCTGACGGTGCCCGACCAGTGTCCCCCATGCCCCGAAGCGTCCGTTCTCCGGCTCCGCCCCGGCGCGGGAGGGCCGGTCAGACGTCGGTGACGCGCAGGCCCGCGTGGGCCTTGTAGCGGCGGTTCACCGAGATCAGGTTGGCGACCAGGGACTCGACCTGGTGGGCGTTGCGCAGCCGGCCGGCGAAGACGCCGCGCATGCCGGGGATGCGGCCGGCCAGCGCCTGCACGATCTCGACGTCGGCGCGCTCCTCGCCGAGGACCATGACGTCGGTGTCGATCTCGGCGATCGAGGTGTCCTTGAGGAGGACGGCGGAGAGGTGGTGGAAGGCGGCGGCGACCCGGGAGTCCGGGAGCAGCGCGGCGGCCTGCTCGGCGGCGGAGCCCTCCTCGGGCTTGAGGGCGTAGGCGCCCTTCTTGTCGAAGCCGAGCGGGTTGACGCAGTCCACGACGAGCTTGCCGGCGAGTTCCGCGCGCAGCGATTCGAGGGTCTTGGCGTGGCCGTCCCAGGGGACGGCCACGATGACGACGTCGCTGCGGCGGGCGCAGTCGGCGTTGTCGGCGCCCTCGACGCCGTGGCCGATCTCGGCGGCGACGGCCTCGGCGCGGTCGGCGGCGCGGGAGCCGATGATCACCTGCTGGCCTGCGGCGGCGAGGCGGTAGGCGAGGCCGCGGCCCTGGTCGCCGGTGCCGCCGAGGACGCCGACGACGAGCCCGGAGACGTCGGGCAGGTCCCAGGGGTCCTTGGGGGCCTTCTTGGGCTCCGGGGCTTCGGGGGCTTCGGGGGCGGGAGTCGAGGAAGTCATGGGGCGACCCTACCGAGCGGTCCGGTCCCCGTTCGGGTGGATCGGGGGACAACCGGCGGCGCGCGGGCGGCTCCTGGGGCAGGATGCGGCGCCATGGATGCCGTACGGGTCGCCTTGCTGCGGGAAGTGCTCGCCGGGACGGAGTGGCCGGCGGCCACCCGCCGCTTCGCCGGGACGCTGCGGGCCTCGGTGGTGCCGCAGCGGGGTGGGCTGCTGCTGGTGGGCACGGAGGCGTACGAGCCCTGGCACCTGGCGGCGCACCTGGTGGACGAGGCGGCCTGGTCGGGGCTGCCGGAGCTGGCGCCGACGCTGGTGCGGCACCGGGCGCGGCCCGGCGACCCGCCGCACCTGGCGGTGGGCCTGGGCCGGCTGGAGGCGGCGGGCCGGGGGGCGACGCTCCTCGTCGTGGCGCCGGAGCGGCCGGAGGAGGGGCTGCTCCAGCGGGTGCACGACGCGCGGCGGGCGGGCGCGACGGTCCTCTCCCTGGACGGCGGCGACCCGGAGGTGCGGGGACTCGCGCACGAGGCGCTGAGCGTCGCGGAGGGGGCGGAGGTGGACCTGGACACGGTCCAGCACCTGGTGGGCGCGGCGGCGGGCGAGAACAGCCTGCCCGCCCCCCGGGGCCGCGGTCTGCGCCACCGCCTCTCCCTCCTGGCCGACCGCCTCACGGCACCGCCCCCGACCCGCTGGTAGCCCGGCGCCCCCGCCCCCCCCTGACACGACCGCCCCGCCCGGCCGCCCGGCCGCCGCACGGAGTCCGGGCGTCCGGGAGGGCGGACGGGGCACGGAGTCCGGCCGGGCGGCCGGGTGGGCGGGGGCGCGGGGTCCGGACGTCCGGCCGAGCGGGCGGGGGCGCGGAATTCGGTTGCCCGGGGGCTGCGGCGGTCGGAGCATGGCTGCTCGTGTCCTCTCCCGCGCCCTCCACGCTCCGCGCCCGGCTCGCCGCCGTGCTCCCCGACACCGCCCCGTGGCGGTCCTCCCGCGACTTCCGCCTGCTGTGGGGCCAGGGGCTCGTCACGTACTTCGCGAGCGCCATGGCGATGGTGGCGCTGCCGCTCCAGATCAAGGAGCTGACGGACTCGCCGCTCGCTGTCGGCGCGATGGGCGCCGTGGAACTGGTGCCGCTGGTGGTGTTCGGGCTGTACGGCGGGGCGCTGGCGGACGCGGTGGACCGGCGGCGGGTGATCGTCGCGACGGAGGCGGGGCTCGGGCTGCTCGCGCTGCTGTTGCTGCTGAACGCGCTGCTCGCCGAGCCGCTGCTGTGGCCGCTGTACGTGGTCGCGGCGGGGGTGTCGGCGCTGGCCGGGCTCCAGCGGCCGGCGCTGGACTCGCTGCTGGCCCGGATCGTGCCGCACGGGCAGCAGACGGCGGCGGCCGCACTGAACTCGCTGCGGTGGCAGCTGGGGGCGATCGCGGGGCCCTCGCTGGCGGGCGTGGTGGTGGCCTACGCGGGCCACGCCCCGGCGTACGCGGTGACGCTGGCCGGGTTCGCGGTGTCGGTCCTGATGTGCCGCAGGCTCTCGCCCGCGCCGCCCGCGCACGACGCGGAGAAGCCGTCGCTGCGGTCGATCGCGGAGGGCGCGCGCTACGCCTGGTCGCGGCCGGTGCTGCTGGGCACGTACGCGATCGACCTGGCGGCGATGGTCTTCGCCTTCCCGAACGCGGTCTTCCCGTTCCTCGCGGACGAGCTGGACGCCCCGTGGTCGCTGGGCCTGATGTACGCGGCCGGTTCGGTCGGCTCCCTGGTGCTGGGGCTGACCAGCGGCTGGACCTCGCGGGTGCGGCGGCACGGGCTGCTGGTGGCGGGCGGCGCGGCGGGCTGGGGGCTGGCGATCGCGGGCGCGGGCTGGTTCGGGAACGTGTGGGCGGTGCTGCTGTGCCTGGTGGTCGCGGGCGCCGGCGACATGCTGAGCGGGCTGGGCCGCTCGACGATCTGGAACCAGACGATCCCGGAGGAGCTGCGGGGCCGGCTCGCGGGCATCGAGGTGCTGTCGTACAGCGTGGGCCCGCAGCTCGGCCAGGTGCGGGCGGGCGTGATGGCGGGCTGGACCGGGACCCGTACCGCCGTGTGGGCGGGCGGGGTGGCCTGCGTGGCCTCGGTGGGCCTGCTGTGCCTGGCGCTGCCGAAGCTGCTGCGGTACGACGCCGCCACCGACGAGGACGCGCTGCGCCGCAAGGCCCAGCAGGAGGCGGCGGCCGGGGCCGGGTGATCCGGCTCCCGGCCGCCCGCCGTCAGGTCCGGTCCTCCTCCGGCCCCGGCCGGTCGTGCCAGCGGGGGTCGGTCTCCCACTCCAGGTTGCGCTCGCGGGCGGTCTCCATGGCGTGGGAGGCCTCCTCACGGGTGGCGTAGGGGCCGAATCGGTTCTTCGCCGGGCATTCGGGCCCTTCCTCGACCTTCTTGTGCTCCAGGCAGTAGTACCACTCGCCCGGCTTTCCGGCCGTGCGCTTCTTGAACAGGGCCATGGTCGTCGGCTCCTTCCCTCGGGACCATGCTGCCCCACGCGCGGTCGTTAGACTCGCTGGCATGTCTGGCCAGTCGCTTCTCGTACCGGGGGAGCTCTCCCCCGCCCGCTCCGTCCCGGGCTCGATCCGCCGCCCCGAGTACGTCGGAAAGCCCGCTCCCACCCCGTACACGGGGCCCGAGGTGCAGGACTCCGACACCATCGAACGGATGCGGGTCGCCGGCCGCATCGCCGCCCGGGCGATGGAGGAGGCCGCCAAGCACATCGCCCCGGGCGTCACCACCGACGAGCTCGACCGGGTCGCCCACGAGTACATGTGCGACCACGGCGCCTACCCGTCGACCCTCGGCTACCGGGGCTTCCCCAAGTCGCTGTGTGCCTCGGTCAACGAGGTCATCTGCCACGGCATCCCGGACTCCACGGTGCTGCGCGACGGCGACATCGTGAACCTGGACGTCACGGCGTACGTCGACGGCGTCCACGGCGACAACAACGCCACCTACCTGTGCGGCGACGTCGACGAGGAGTCGCGGCTGCTCGTGGAGCGGACGCGTGAGTCGCTGAACCGCGCCATCAAGGCCGTGAAGCCGGGCCGGCAGATCAACGTCATCGGCCGGGTCATCGAGTCGTACGCCAAGCGCTTCGGCTACGGGGTGGTGCGGGACTTCACCGGGCACGGCATCAACACGTCCTTCCACTCCGGCCTGATCGTGCCGCACTACGACTCGCCCCACCACACCACCGTCATCCAGCCCGGCATGACCTTCACGATCGAGCCGATGCTGACGCTCGGCACCCACGAGTACGACATGTGGGACGACGGCTGGACCGTGGTGACCAAGGACCGCAAGCGGACCGCGCAGTTCGAGCACACCCTGGTGGTGACCGAGACGGGGGCGGAGATCCTGACGTTGCCGTGAGCCCCGGACGGGGTACAGCCTTTACCGACAGGTCGTCGGGAACCAGTTGACTTAGGTAAGCCTAACTTGGCACCATCGTCACTGGTTCCCGCCCCATCGGTCCCGGAGGCACGCCTTGGACACGCCCTTCTCCACCCTGATCCGCACGGCCTCGCACGAGCAGCACACCGAGGCGGAGACCTCGTCCTTCATGGGCGACCTCCTCGGCGGACGCCTGGGCGTGGACGCCTACGCCCGCTACACGGAGCAGCTCTGGTTCGTGTACCGGGCCCTGGAGGAGGGCGCGGAGGGGCTGCGGGAGGACCCGGTCGCCGGGCCGTTCATACAGCCCGAGCTCTTCCGCACGGCCGCCCTGGAGGCGGACCTGGCCCATCTGCGCGGGCCCGACTGGCGCGCCGGGGTCTCGGCGCTGCCCGCCACGGAGGCGTACGCGGCGCGGGTCGCCGAGTGCGCCCGCAGCTGGCCGGCCGGCTACGTCGCCCACCACTACACCCGCTACCTGGGCGATCTGTCGGGCGGTCAGATCATCCGCGACAAGGCCGAGCGGACGTGGGGCTTCGACCGCAAGGGCGACGGCGTGCGGTTCTACGTCTTCGACGCGATCGGCAACCCGGCGGCCTTCAAGCGGGCCTACCGCGAGCTGCTCGACGGGGTGAACGCGGACGACCTGGAGAAGCAGCGGATCGTCGACGAGTGCAAGCGGGCCTTCGCCTTCAACACGGGCGTCTTCCGCGAGCTGGGCGGCGAGTTCCCGCTCAGCGCGTGAGCGGCCCCCTCACCGGGTGAGGGTGCCCTCCAGGCGGACCCGTCCGCCCAACTCCACGATGCCGTCGGGGCCGGGGGCGGTCAGCAGCTGCGACCCCCGGCCCTGCGTGATGTTCAGGGCCCGGCCGAGCAGGTCGGTGAGGAGCAGGGCGGCCGCGCCGGTGGCCTCGTCCTCGTCGACGCCGTCGCCGCGGCCGGGGAAGGCGCGCGCCCGGATCCGTCCGGCGGCCTCCTCCTCCCACGCCCAGGCGTAGATCCACTCCCCCGGCTCGGGCACCTCCAGGGCCTCCACCTCGGCGGCGGAGCCGTACTGGCGCAGGGTGCGCGGCGGCGCCCACTCGGCGCGCGCCTCGATCCAGGTGAACTCGCCGTCGCCGCGCACCCACACCTCTCCGGCGGGCGGGCGGACCACTTCCAGGTCGAGCAGCCAGGCGGTGCCGACGAGGGGGTGTCCGGCGAAGGGGAGCCGCAGGCCGGGGGTGTAGATGTCGACGATCCCGCGCTCGGGGTCGTCGACGAACACGGTCTCGCTGAAGCCGAGTTCCTTGGCGAGCGCCTGCCGGGACGACTCGTCGGGGCGGGTGCGTCCGTCCCGGACGACGCCGAGGGCGTTGCCGTGGCGGCCGTCGCCCGCGCAGAAGACCCGCAGGACGTCGATCTCGGTGCCGGTCACCCCAGTCGTGTTCATGGCGGAATTGAACCATCCACGGGCAGGCGGCAGGGCCGCACCTCGTTTTCCGGGGTGCGGCCCCGCCGCTTCGGGGGGTGGCGGCCGGTCAGGCTTCGGTGCCGCCGGCGGTGCGGCGGCGGGCGGCGACGACCACGGCCCCGCCCGCGGCGACGACGAGCGCGGCGGCGCCGGCCAGGAGCCCGGTGGGGGCGGCGGAGCCGGTGGCGGCGAGGGCGCCGGAGCCGCCGGTGGTGACGGCGCCGCCGACCGTGCCCGCGCCGCCGGCGGTGCCGCCTCCGACGGTTCCGCCGCCGGTGGTGACGGAACCGGTGGAACCGGTGGTGCCCGTCGGGCCGGTGGTGCCCGTCGGGCCGGTGGTGGCGGTCGGGAGGGTGGCGTCCTCGTCGAGGGCGAGGGAGACGGTCACCGGGTCGAGGGCCTGGCCCGCGTCGTAGTACGAGGCACCGCCGGGGGCGGCGAACAGGGCGGCGCCGTCGGCGGTCAGCTTCGCGGGCAGGGCGGCGAGGGTGACGACGTCCTTCTCGGGGGTCCAGTCGGCCTCCGCGAGGTCGAGCTCGGCGAAGCGCACGCCCTTCCTGGTGCCGGAGGCGGTGGTGACGTCGGCGGTGAGGGTGCCGGCGGTGCCGCTCGCGGTGAGCTTCACGCCGCCGATCCGCCAGTCGATGCCGTGCGCGGCGCAGACGAAGTCGATCCGGCCGGTGAAGGAGGCGGTGAGGGTGCGGGCGTCCGCGTCGAGGGCGGCCTCGTCGGCCCGGAAGGCGTACCCGGAGCCGGACTTCACCGCCCCGGCGGCCGGGGTGACGGTGCCGCCGCAGCGCTCGGCGACGTACACCCGCCAGCGCTCCAGGACGCCCCAGGTGAGCCGGCCGGCGACGACCCCGGCCGGGTCCTCGGCGGTCGCCGTCGGGCTCGGGGCGGTCGCGGTCACAGTCGGGCTCGGGGCGGTGGTGGTCGGGGCCGGCGTGGTGGGAGTGGTAGTGGTCGGGGCCGTCGTCGGCGGGGTCGACGGGGGCGTGGTCGGCGGGGTGGTGGGGGGCGGGGTCGTCGGGGGTGTGGTGGGCGGGGTGGTCGGGGCGGCACCCTGCTTCACGGTGAGGGTGGCGGCGTCGAGGGCGTCGCCCTCCTTGTAGAAGCCGGCGAAGGCGGCGGCGCCGTCCCCGGTGAGCTTCGCGGGGATGTCCTTGAAGACCATCGCGCCGCCGGCGCCACGGCCGGGGCGGACGCCGCTCATGTCGAGCGCGGCGAAGGAGACGTCGTCGCGGGTGGTGAAGGTGCCGTCCTTCTCCTTGGTGACGACGTCGGCGGTGATCTCTCCGGTGGGCGCGGCCGAACCGGCGGTCTTCAGGCGGACGTCGGAGATCCGGATGTCGAGGGCTCCCTCGTGGGCCTCGAAGTGGACGCCGCCCTGGAAGGCGGTGGCGGTGCCGTGGCCGCTCGTGTCGTAGGTGCCGGTGCCGTCGACGAAGGTGAAGACGCCGTTGCCGGCGGCCTGCGTCGCGCCGTCCTCCAGGGTGGTCCGCCCCTTGGCGAAGGGCTGGGCGAGGTAGGAGCGGAAGGACTGCTTGATGCCCCAGTCCAGGGTGCCGTCCACGAGGGGCACCGGCGGCGGGGTGTCGGCGGCGGCCGCGGGGAGCGCGAGGGCGAGGGCGCCGGCGCCCAGGGCGGCGGCCGTGGCGACGGCGGCGGCCAGGGTGACGGGGCGGCGCGTACGGGTGGGCATGTCGGGTGTCTCCTCGGCGGGTAGGGGGGTCGGGGGGTACGGAGGTGTGGCGGGCCACCGCGCGGGCGTCAGGCACGGCCCGTACGGGAGGCAGAGGGGGAAGGGTCAGTCGGTGGGCGGCGTCGCTCCGGTGCGGCGGCGGCGCAGGAGGGCGTACGCGGCGGCGACGGCCAGGACGGCCGCGGCGGTCCCCGCGTAGACGGCGGCGGGGGCGCCGGAGTCCGGCGAGGCGGCGGTCACGGGCGCGGCGGAGGCCGACGGCGTGGCGGTGGGCGCGTCCGTGGGGGCGCTGCCGAGGTCGGGCAGGGCGGGGAGCGCGGCGGCCTCGTCGACGGAGACGGCGAGGGAGACCGGGTCCATCGCGGTGCCCGCCCTGTACATCCCGCCGAAGGCCCGGGCGCCGTCCTCGGTGAGGGTGGCGGGTGCCTCGGTGACCACGGCGAGGCCGTTCTCCGGGGCGAGGGGGCCGGCGGCGAAGGTGACGAGGGGGACGGCCCGTTCGGTCTTCCCGGCGCTGGTGACGTCGGCGGTGAGGGTGCCGGTGCCGCCGGTCACCGTGACGGCGACCCGGGCGAGGGTGAGGTCGAGGTGGGTGCCGGTGAAGCGGACGCTGCCGGCGAAGGAGGCGTCGAGGGTGCCCGCGGCGGGGTCGTAGCGGCCGGTGCCGGAGGGGAAGCGGAAGAGGGCTCCGCCGTCCTGGGCTCCGTCGGCGAGGGTCCACTTCCCCCGGGCCGTGGTGCCGGTGACGTACTCGCGGAAGGTGCGGCGGACGCCCCAGTCGACGGCGGCGGCGCGGAGGGCTCCGGCGGTCTCCTTCGGCTTCGGCTTCGCGCTCGGGGGCGTCGTCGGGGTGGTGCCCGGGGTCGCCGCCGGTGCGGTCGTCGGGGAGGCGGCGGGGGCCGTCGTCCGGACGTCGACCGTGAGGCTGACCGGGTCGAGCGCGGTGCCGGCCGGGTAGTAGCCGGCGAAGGCGGTGGCGCCCTGGGCGGTGAGGGTGGCGGGCACGTTCACGAGCGAGACCGGGCCGGTGGCGCCGCGCATGTCGACGCCGCCGAGGCCGAGGGTGGCGAGCGGGACCCCGGAACGGACGGTCGTCCGGCCGGTGCCCTTGGCCTTGCTCGCCATGTCGGCGTAGAGGGTGCCGGTTCCGCCCTGGATCCGGATCCGGGGGTTGCCGATGGCGAGGTCGAGTGCGTTCGCGCCGTCGGCCCCGCGGTGTCCGGTGAAGTGGACGCCGCCGGAGAAGGCGGCTTCGAAGGCGCCGGTGGCGGGGTCGTACGTGCCCCGCGCGGAGTGGAAGCGGTACCGGGCGCCGACCGTGGCGGCGCCGCCGGTGAGGCTCCAGTTCCCTTGCGCGACGGGCCCGGTGACGTAGCTCTGGAAGGAGGACTTGATGCCCCAGTCCAGCCGTCCGCCCTGCACCGGGCGGCTCTCCGCACGGGCGCCGGCGGCCGGGACGAGGGCGGCGAGGAGGGCCGCGAACAGGGTCACGGCGAGGGCGCGGCAGGGTCTGGACGGCAGCATGGAGCACCCCTCCGAGGGCTAGCAGGTGAGGTAAGGCTAACCTAAGCTACATCCCATCCCGGCCGGCCCCGCTCCTCGGAGCGGACCGGAGGCCGGGCGACGAACTCCCCCCAGCGGAACGACAGGACGGTGCCCGGTGCGCAGAACTCGCCTCGCGGGAGCGCTGACAGCAGTGATCGCCCTCGCCCTCACGGCGACCGGATGCGGTGGCGGGGCCGCCCCCTCGGCCGCCCCCTCGGCCCCCTCGGCGGCACGCACGGCGGCCGCCCCCGACCGGGTCGAACCGCTCCCCTCCCCCGCCTCGCCCCGACTGCCCGTCACCGTCGCCTCCGCCGACGGCCGGAAGGTGACCGTCGGCTCGGCCGAGCGGATCGTGCCGCTCAGCGGCTCGCTCAGCGAGATCGTCTTCACCCTCGGCCTCGGCGACCGGGTGGTGGCCCGGGACGTCACCGCCACCTTCGAACAGGCCGCGGAACTGCCGGTGGTGACCCGCGCCCACGACGTCTCCGCCGAGAGCGTGCTCTCCCTCCGCCCCACCCTCGTCCTCGCCGAGCCGACCACCGGACCGGCCGAGGCGATCGCCCAGATCCGCGACGCGGGCGTCCCGCTCGTCGTCGTCGCGGCCGCCAAGGACCTCGACGACGTCGGCACCCGCATCGACGACGTGGCCGCCGCCCTCGGCGTCCCCGCCGCCGGCACGGCCCTGCGCGAGCGGACCGCCGAACGGCTCGACGCCGTGCGGCGGAAGATCCCCGCCCACGCCGACCGGCCGCGCGTCGCCTTCCTCTACGTGCGCGGCTCGGCCGCCGTCTACCTCCTCGGCGGCGCCGGGTCCGGGGCGAGCTCCCTCCTGGAGGCGGCCGGCGCGGTCGACGCGGGCAAGGAGTCCGGGCTGACCGAGGACTTCACGCCGATCACCAGCGAGGCCCTCGCCGCGGCGGCGCCGGACGCGATCCTCGTGATGACCAAGGGCCTGGAGTCCGTCGGCGGAATCGACGGCCTGGTGCGGGTCCCCGGCGTCGCCGAGACCCCGGCCGGCGCCGCCCGCCGGGTCGTCTCCGTCGACGACGGCGTCCTGCTCACCTACGGTCCGCGCACCGACCGGGTGCTCGCCTCGCTCGTGGACCAGCTCTACGGGGAGACGAGGTGACGGCCGTCCGGGAACGGCCGGCGCTCCCCGCCGCCGAGGCCGGCCCGCCGCCGTCCCGGCGCGGCAGGACCGCGCTGCTCACCGGCGGACTGCTCGCCGCGCTGCTGCTGCTCGCCCTGCTCTCCGCCGGGATCGGCGCGTACCGCATCCCGCTCGGCGACGTGCTCGCCTCCGTCCAGCACCGGACCGGCCTCGGCGGGCACGCCCTCGACCGGACCGCCGAGAGCGTGCTGTGGAACATCCGGCTGCCCCGTGTGGTGCTCGCCCTCCTGGTGGGAGCCTCCCTCGGCTGCGCCGGCGCGCTGATGCAGGGCGTCTTCGGCAACCCGCTCGCCGAGCCCGGCGTCATCGGCGTCTCCTCCGGCGCCGCCGTGGGCGCGGTCGGCGCGATCGTGCTCGGCGCGGGCTTCCTCGGCACGTGGACGGTGACCGTCTTCGCCTTCGCGGGCGGGCTGGTCACGGTGGCGGCGGTGTACGCGATGTCCCGCTCGGGCGGCCGGACGGAGGTCGTCACGCTCATCCTCACCGGCATCGCGGTGAACGCCTTCGCGGGCGCGCTCATCGGGCTCTTCGTCTTCTTCGCGGACAACGCGCAGATCAGCCAGATCACCTTCTGGCAGCTGGGCTCGCTGGCGCAGGCGACCTGGCCCAAGGTGCTCGCGGTGCTGCCGTGCGCGCTGCTCGGCCTGGCCGCCGCCCCGCTCCACGCCCGCCGGCTCGACCTGCTCGCGCTGGGCGAGCGGCCCGCCCGGCACCTGGGCGTGGAGGTGGAACGGCTGCGGATCGCGCTGATCCTGGTGGTGGCGCTGCTGACGGCGGCGGCGGTCGCGGTCTCCGGCATCGTCGGCTTCGTCGGCCTGGTCGTCCCGCACGTGCTGCGGATGGCGCACGGCCCCGGCCACCGCTTCCTGATCCCCGGCAGCGCGCTCGGCGGCGCGGTCGCGCTGACCGCCGGCGACCTGGCGGCCCGCACCGTCGCGGCCCCCGCCGAACTCCCCCTGGGCGTCCTCACCGCCCTCATCGGCAGCCCGTTCTTCTTCTGGCTGCTCCGCAGGACCCGTCGGAAGCAGGGTGGTTGGGCGTGATCGGCCGGTTCGGAAGGCGTACGCGGGAGCTGCCGGCGGCCGTGGAGCGCGGCGGCGTCGTGGCGGCGGCGGACGCGGTGCGGGTGGTGCGGGGGCGGCGGACCGTCCTCGACGGGGCCCGGATCGAGGTGCGCGCCGGGGAGGTGCTGGCCCTGGTGGGGCCGAACGGCGCCGGGAAGTCGACGCTGCTGTCCGTGCTCGCCGGGGACCTGGCGCCCGGGGCGGGGACGGTACGGATCGGGGGCCGGGCGGCCGGCGACTGGAGCGCGCCGGAGCTGGCGCTGCGGCGGGCGGTGCTGCCGCAGAGCGCCGAGCTGTCCTTCCCCTTCCCGGTCGCGGAGGTGGTCCGGATGGGCCGGGCGCCGTGGGCGGGGACCGAGCGGGCGGCCCAGGACGGGGCGGCCGTGGCGGAGGCGATGGCCGCGACCGAGGTGGCGGAGTTCGCCGCGCGGCCCTTCTCCGCGCTCTCCGGCGGGGAGCGGGCCCGGGTGGCGCTGGCCCGGGTGCTGGCCCAGCGGACCGGGCTGCTGCTGCTCGACGAGCCGACGGCCGCGCTCGACCTGCGCCACCAGGAACTGGTGCTGCGGGTCTGCCGGGAGCGGGCGGCGGCGGGGGACGCGGTGGTGGTCGTGCTGCACGACCTGGGGCTGGCGGCGGCGCACGCGGACCGGGTGGGGGTCGTGCACGGGGGCGGGGTGGCCGCCGACGGGCCGCCCGCCGGGGTGTTCGGCGAGGAGCTGCTGAGCCGGGTCTACCGGCAGCCGGTGGAGGTCTTCCCGCACCCGCGGACGGGGGTCCCGCAGGTGGTCCCCCGGCGGGACGCGCCCGCACCCCGAAGCGGGGCAAACCACCCCGCTTGACCGCTCCTTGACCCGGGATTGGGACGGCTATGGCCTGCCCGTGACCGCGCCGTGTCCGTTCCGCCAGACGTGAGAGTCACATCACTGGACGGGCGGGTTTGACTGAGGTAAGCCTCGGTTAAGTTAGGTCCGCCTCAGTGGCATTCCCGTCCCGTCCCCCCGTCCTGGAGCCCTCATGCGAGCCGTCCGCACCACCGCCGTCACCGCCCTGGCGGGCGCCGCCGTCCTGGCCGCCGTCACCGGGTGCACCGCGAAGAGCGACGCCAAGGCCGAGGGCGACGGCGTCACCGTCACCGCCAAGGACGACTCCTGCGAGGTCTCGGAGAAGGAGTTCCCGGCCGGCCACGTCACCCTGAACGTGGAGAACCGCGGCTCCAAGGTCACCGAGGTCTACGTCCTCTACCCGGACGACCGGATCGTCACCGAGCGCGAGAACATCGGCCCCGGCACCAAGGCCACGCTCACCGCCGAGATCAAGGCCGGCTCGTACGCGATCGTCTGCAAGCCCGGCATGACCGGCGCCGGCATCCGCCAGGCCGTCACCCTCACCGGCGGCGCCGCCGCCCCGAAGCGCTCCGCCGAGATGGACGCCGCCGTCGCCGCGTACCGCCAGTACGTCCAGGCCCAGGCCGAGGAGACGCTGCCGAGGGTGAAGGTCTTCACCGACGCCGTCCGCGCCGGCGATCTGGAGGCCGCCAAGAAGGCCTACGCCCCCTCCCGCATCGGCTGGGAGCGCACCGAGCCGGTCGCCGAGTCCTTCGGCGACATCGACCCCAAGGTCGACGTCCGCGAGGACGGCCTGGAGGAGGGCCAGGACCCGGCGAAGGACTGGACCGGCTGGCACCGCCTGGAGAAGGCGCTCTGGCAGGACGGGAAGATCACCGCCCGCGAGAAGCAGCTCGCCGACCTCCTCGACAAGGACCTCGCGGACTGGGTGAAGCGCGTCGGCACCGCCGAGATCACCCCCACCTCCATGGCCAACGGCGCCAAGGAGCTCCTCGACGAGGTCGCCACCGGCAAGGTCACCGGCGAGGAGGAGCGCTACTCCCACACCGACCTGGTCGACTTCAAGGCCAACGTCGAGGGCGCGCAGAAGTCCTACGACCTGCTCAAGCCGGTCGCCGCCAAGAACGACGCCGCGCTCGTCGCCGAACTCGACGAGCAGTTCGGCGCGCTGAACGCGCTGCTCGACAAGTACCGCGCCGACAAGACCGGTTACGACTTCACCTCCTACGACAAGGTCGGCAAGGCCGAGCGCAAGGAGCTGTCGGACGGCGTCAACGCGCTGGCCGAGCCGCTCTCCAAGCTCGCCGCGGCGGTCGTCAAGTGACCCCCGGCCCCACCGGCGCGGGGGGCGGACCCGCCCGGCGCACCGTCCTCGCCGCCGGCGGCGGCCTCGCCCTCGGTGCCGCCGTCGCCGGCGGCGCCGCGGCGCTGACCCGCGACGGGGACGCCACCGCGCCCGTCGCGGACGGCGGTGCCGCCGTGCCCTTCCACGGCCCGCACCAGGCCGGCATCGCCACCGCCGTCCAGGACCGGCTGCACTTCGCCGCCTTCGACGTCACCACCGACGACCGCGAGAAGCTGGTGGCGCTCCTGAAGGAGTGGACCCGGGCCGCCGAGCGGATGACCGCGGGCCGCGAGGTCGGCGAGGGCGCCCACGGCGGCCTCCCGGAGGCCCCGCCGGACGACACCGGCGAGGCGCTCGGCCTCAAGCCGTCCCGCCTCACCCTCACCATCGGCTTCGGCCCCTCGCTCTTCGACGGGCGCTTCGGGCTGAAGGACAAGCGGCCCGGGGCCCTGGTGGAGCTGCCCAGGTTCCCGGGCGACAACCTCGATCCGGCGCGCAGCGGCGGCGACCTGTGCGTGCAGGCGTGCGCCGACGACCCGCAGGTCGCCGTGCACGCCGTCCGCAACCTCGCCCGGATCGGCTTCGGCACGGTCGCCGTCCGGTGGTCCCAGCTGGGCTTCGGCAAGACGTCCTCGACCACCCCGGACGCGCAGACCCCGCGCAACCTCTTCGGCTTCAAGGACGGCACCCGGAACGTCTCCGGCACCGACGCCGCCGCCCTCGACCGGCACGTGTGGGTCGGCCCGAAGGACGCCACCGGCGGCGGCGCCTGGATGGCCGGCGGCTCGTACCTGGTCGCCCGCCGGATCCGGATGAACGTCGAGACCTGGGACCGCACCCCGCTCGCCGAGCAGGAGGACGTCTTCGGCCGCGACAAGAAGGAGGGCGCGCCCGTCGGCAAGGCGAAGGAGCACGACGAGCCGTTCCTGAAGGCGATGAAGCCGGACTCGCACGTCCGGCTCGCCCACCCGGACTCCAACGGCGGGGCGGCCCTGCTGCGCCGCGGCTACTCCTTCACCGACGGCACGGACGGCCTCGGCCGGCTCGACGCGGGCCTGTTCTTCCTCGCCTACCAGCGGGACGTCCGGTCCGGCTTCGTCCCGGTGCAGACCGCGCTGGCCAAGGCCGACGCCCTCAACGAGTACATCCAGCACGTCGGTTCGGCGGTCTTCGCCGTCCCGCCGGGCGTCCGCGACGCGGACGACTGGTGGGGCCGCGGCCTCTTCTCCTAGCCGTCACCACCCCAGAAGGAGTCCGCCGTGTTCGGCAACTACCTGATCGGCCTCCGCGAGGGCCTGGAGGCCAGCCTCGTCGTCTGCATCCTCATCGCCTACCTGGTGAAGACCGGCCGCAGGGACGCCCTGAAGCCGATCTGGACCGGCATCGGCGTGGCCGTCGCCCTCGCGCTGGCCTTCGGCGCCGGCCTGGAGTTCGGCTCCCAGGAGCTGACCTTCGAGGCGCAGGAGCTGCTCGGCGGCTCCCTGTCGATCCTCGCCGTGGTCCTGGTGACGTGGATGGTCTTCTGGATGAAGAAGACCGCCCGGCACCTGAGGGCGGAGCTGCACGGCAAGCTGGACGCGGCCCTGGCGATGGGCACCGGCGCGCTGGTCGCCACCGCGTTCCTGGCCGTGGGCCGGGAGGGCCTGGAGACCGCGCTGTTCGTGTGGGCGTCGGTACGGGCCTCCTCCGACGGCAGCCACGCCCCGCTGGCCGGCGTGATGCTCGGCCTGCTGACGGCGGTCTTCCTCGGCTGGCTGTTCTACCGCGGCGCGCTGAGGATCGACCTGGCGAAGTTCTTCACCTGGACCGGCGGGATGCTGGTCGTGGTCGCGGCGGGCGTCCTCGCGTACGGCGTGCACGACCTCCAGGAGGCGCGCTTCCTCGGCGGGCTCGCCGACAAGGCCTTCGACGTCTCGGCGACGATCCCGCCGGACAGCTGGTACGGCACGCTCCTCAAGGGCGTGTTCAACTTCCAGCCCGACCCGACGGTCCTTCAGGTCACGGTGTGGGCGCTGTATCTGGTCCCGACGCTCGCGCTCTTCCTCGCCCCGATAGGGTCGGGTCCGTCCGTGCGCGTGGAGAAGCAGAAGGCGACCGATGAGAAGGCTGAGGCTGGAGCGGCAGACCCGGCGGTCTGAGGGACGGCGCCGGGGCGGGTCCCTGGCGGCCGTCGCCGCGGCGACCGTCGTGGCGCTGACGGCGAGCGGCTGCGTGACCGTCCACGGCGAGACCGCGGTCGTGGCGGGGGCGACGCCCGACGAGGCGACGGCGGCGCTGGCCGCCTTCGTCACCGCGTTCAACCGGGCCGACGAGGCCAACGACCCGAAGCTCGACGCCGACCGGGTGACCGGGCCGTTCGGGGCGATCAACCAGGCCGGCCTGAAGGCGAAGTCGGTAACCCGGCCGGAGGGCAATCCGGACCACCGGCCGCTGGAGCTGCGCGACGCCCGCTTCCTGGTCCCCAGGAAGGCGGGCTGGCCGCGCTGGTTCGTCGCGGACACCGACGCCAGCCGTGACGACGGCACGCCCCGGGCGGACGACCGCTGGCTGGTCGCCTTCGTCAAAAACGGCCCCGACCAGCCGTGGAAGGCCGCGCACCTGGCGATCGTCGCCCCGGACGAGCTGCCCGCGTTCGCCGAGGAGCAGGGCGGCGTGGTGCCGGTCGCGGCCGACTCGGACGCGCCGGCGGTCGCCCCCGAGGTGCTGAGCGAGACGTACGCCGAGTACCTCCAGCGCGGCGGCGCGAGCCCCTTCGCGGCGGGCGCGCACACCAGCCAGTGGCGCGAGAAGCGGGCCCGTACGGCCTCCCGGCCCGGCCTGGCGACGCAGTGGATCGACCGCGTGGCCGACGCGGGCGACTTCGCGCCGCTGGCGCTGGCGACGGCGGACGGCGGGGCGCTGGTCTTCTTCGCGAGCCGCCACTTCGAGCGCCAGACGACCGCGAAGGGCTACCGCCCCAAGGTGGGCCCGGAGCTGAAGGCCCTGATGAAGGGCGAGGTCGTGAACACCGTGACCAAGGAGTGGGTGTCGAGCCAGGTCGTCCTGGTGAAGCCCGCCGGCACGGAGAAGGACGCGGTCACCTTCGCGGGACGCCTCCAGGGCGTCGTCTCCGTCGAGGGCTCCTGACCCCTTCCCGGCCCCTTCCCTGCGCTCCTCCCCCGGCCGGGGCGGGGCTCAGCGGGTGAGCGGCCAGGCGACGCCGTGGGCGGCGTGGTCGTCGCCCTCGGCCTCGCGCTCGGCGGCGTGCCGGGCGCAGGCGTCGGTGAGGGCCTCCAGGAGGTTCAGCGGGTCGGGCAGCGGGTGCTCGGGGCCGCGGACCCAGCCGACGACGGGGTGGCCGGCCTCGTCACCGGGGAGCCGGGCGGGCGGCACGAGGACGTAGCTGCCGCGGCAGTGCCAGCGCAGGCCGGGGTGCTCGTCCATGGTCTCGGGGTGGCAGTCGAGCTCGCAGGGCCACCACTCGTCCTCGTCCTCGGGGGTGCCCCGGGTGGCGGTGAAGAAGAGCATCCGGCCGCCGTCGCCGGTGCTGTCCGGGGACTCGGCGACCGGTCCGACCTCGACGCCCCCGGCGAGGAGCCGTTCGAGCGCGGCGCGGCCGGCGGCCAGCGGCACGTCGAGGACGTCGTGGACCATGCCGGTGGCGGTGACGAAGTTCGCCTCGGGCTCGTTCCGCGCCCAGCGCTCGATCTGGGCGCGGTCGGTGGTCGACTGGGTCTGCCAGGCGAAGGAGACCGGGTGCCGGGCGGGGGTCGGACAGCCGATCCGCTCACAGGAGCAGCTGTAGCCGACGGGGTAGGCGGCGGGGGCCAGGGGCAGCCCTGCGGCGGCGACGGCCAGGAGCAGCGTCTCGCGGGTGTTCCCGTCGTCGGCCGCGGCGCGTTTGGGGCGCCTGCGCAGCCACTGTGCGAGTTTGCTCTCCGTGCCGCGGTAGCGGCCGATGCCGTCGCCCATCTATCCCCTCACACCTCATGCTCGCCCGTTCGGCTCCGCCCATGGTCCCACCATCCTGCTCCCCGGGTGACCGGAGTGGGGAACCGGGGCCGGTGACGACGCTCACGCTCGTCACGGACGGGGTGTGAGGCCGCGCAGGGCGTGGTCGACGAGGGCGTCGGCGTAGGCGTGGTCGAGGGGGCCGGTGCGGTGGAGCCAGCGGTGGTGGAGCGGGCCGACGAGGAGTTCGGTGGCGAGCCGGGGGTCGACGGCCGGGTCGGCCTGGCCGGCGGCCTGGGCGGCCTCGATGCGGCGGCCGAAGAGCTGGAGCTGGGGTTCGAGGAGGGCGGCGGTGAAGCGGGCGCCGAGCTCGGGATCGGTGGAGCCCTCGGCGGCGAGCGCGCGGGTGGGGGCGTCGTAGAGCGGGTTGTTGAGTTCGTCGACGGTGGCGCGCAGGACGAGGCGGAGGTCGGCGGCGAGGTCGCCGGTGTCGGGCAGCTCGGTCTGCCCCTCGGCCGCGCCGGCCTCCCGGGCGGCGCGGGCGGCGAGGTCGAGGAAGGCGTCGAGGAGGACGGCCGCCTTGGAGGGCCACCAGCGGTAGATGGTCTGCTTGCCGACGCCGGCGCGGGCGGCGATGCCCTCGACGGTGGTCTTCGCGTAGCCGGTCTCGGAGACGAGGGCGAGGGCGGCGTCGAAGATGGCGCGGCGGGAGCGCTCGCTGCGGCGGGAGGCGTCGGGTGCCTTGGGCTCGGACATGGCGCCGAACCTACCACCGTACGAGACGAAGCGTCTCGCCAGGGGGCGGCGGGATGTCGATCGGGTGTGCGCGGGACGAACCACCCGAACGGTCCACTGCGCGCGGGGCCCCGAGAGCGGACCATGGCTCCACCGATCCAACGGCCCGCCCCGCGGGCCGCCCGTCCGTGAGGAGGCCCGATTGCGCTCCACTCCGCGCGAGTCCTCGCCCCGCCGCTACCTGATGTGCCCACCCGCGCACTTCACGGTGACGTACTCCATCAACCCGTGGATGGACCCGACGAAACCCGTCGACCTGCCGCTCGCCCTGGCCCAGTGGGAGGACCTCCGCGACCGCTACCGGGCCCTCGGGCACACCGTCGAACTCCTCGACCCCGACCCGGCGCTGCCGGACATGGTCTTCGCGGCGAACGGCGCGACGGTCGTCGGCGGGCGGGTCCTCGGCGCCCGCTTCGCCCACCCCGAGCGCACCGCCGAGGCCTACGCGCACCTCGCCTGGTTCCGCCGCAACGGCTGGGCCGAGGAGGACCTGCGGGTCCCGGAGCACGTCAACGAGGGCGAGGGCGACTTCGCCGTGACCGCCTCCTGGATCCTGGCCGGCACCGGCTTCCGCTCCAGTCCGCTGTCCCACGGCGAGGCCCAGGAGTTCTTCGGCCGGCCGGTGATCGGCCTGGAGCTGGTGGACCCGCGCTACTACCACCTGGACACCGCGCTGTGCGTCCTCGACGAGGCGGGCGACGAAGTCATGTACTTCCCCGGCGCCTTCTCCCCCGGCAGCCGGGCCGTCCTCGCCCGCCTCTTCCCCGACGCCCTCCTGGCGACCGAGGAGGACGCGGCGGCCCTCGGGCTCAACGCGGTCAGCGACGGCCGCCACGTCCTGCTCCCGCAGACCGCGACCGGCCTCTTCGGCCCGCTGCGGGCCCGGGGCTTCGAGCCGATCGGCATGGACCTCGGCGAACTCCTCAAGGGCGGCGGCAGCGTGAAGTGCTGCACCCAGGAGCTGCGGCCGGCCTAGCCCTCCTCGGCCAGGGGCCAGGAGTCGCCCCACTCGGCGTCGCGGGCCTGCTTGTACAGGGGCCCGTGGCGCTTGGTGACGGTGGCGCGGCCGAGCCCCTCCGGCTCGCAGAGGTCGAGCAGGACGAGGCCCTTGCGGATCTGCGGCCTGCGGACGACGCGGCCGGGCGCGGGGGCCACGGGGAACCGGGCGGCGGCCACGTACGCGTACTTCTCGTCCTCGTACGGCAGCGAGCCGCCCTTCACCTGCCGGTGCAGCGAGGAGCGGCTGACCCGCGCCGAGAAGTGGCACCAGTCGGTGCCGGGCGCGATCGGGCAGGCGCCGCTGTGCGGGCAGGGCGCGGCGACGGTGAAGCCGGCGCCGATCAGGACGGAGCGGGCGGCGATGATCCGCTCGTAGCCGTCCGGCGTGCCCGGTTCGACGATCACGACGGCGCCGCGCGCGGCGCGGGCCGCCTCGGTGACGAGCGCGGTCCGGTCGCCCTCGGTCAGCTCCTTGAGCACGTACGAGACGGTGACCAGGTCGGTCTCGGCGAGGCGCAGCGCGGTGCCGATCCGCTCGCGCCGCCACTCGGCGTCCAGGACCCCGCCGGCCAGCTCCCGGCCGAGGGCGAGGGCAGGCTCGGCCCAGTCGAGGACGGTGGTGCGCGGCGGCCGCCCGTCCCACACGTCGGCGGCGGCCCAGCCGGCGGCGCCCGTCCCGCCGCCGACGTCCGTGTGGGTGGCGGGCGTCCACTCCGGGGCGGCCGCCCGCAGCGCGTCCAGGGCGCCCCGGGCGGCCTCGAAGGTGGCGGGCATCCGGTAGGCGGCGTACGCGGCCACGTCCGACCGGTCCCGCAGCACGGGCGCGTCGGTCGGGGTCGTCCCCCGGTAGTGGGCGATCAGCCGGTCCACGGCCTTCGCGGTCTGCGAGGGCGGCAGGCCGTCCAGCAGCCCGGCGAGGGCGGCGCGCAGGGACTCGGCGGAGGCGGGGGAGACGTTCACCGACCCAGTCTAGGCGTCGTCGCCGGGGCCCCGGAGCGGGCTGCGCCAGGGGCGGCACATCAGGAGGAAGCAGGCCAGGGCGGCGACCGCGCAGGAGAGCTGGACGACGGCCATGGGGACGGCGGTGTGCTCGCCCGCGACGCCGACGAGCGGCGAGGCGACCGCGCCGATGAGGAACGAGGAGGTGCCGAGCAGCGCGGAGGCGGAGCCCGCCGCGTGCGGCGTCCGCATCAGCGCCTGCGCGTTGGTGTTCGGCATCGCCAGGCCCATCGCCGACATCAGGACGAAGAGTCCGGCGGCGATCGGCACCAGCCCGACCTCGCCGAAGACCCCGGTGGTCATCAGGAGCAGCGCCGTGGAGGCGAGCAGGATGACGCAGAGGCCGGCCCCGAGCGCCTTGTCGAGGCTGACCCGGCCGACGAGCAGCTTGCCGTTGACCTGGCCGACGGCGACGAGCCCGACGGAGTTGAGCCCGAAGAGGAGGCTGAAGGTCTGCGGGGAGGCGCCGTAGATCTCCTGCACCACGAACGGGGAGGCGGAGATGTAGGCGAAGAGGGCCGCGAAGGCGAGGCCGCCGGACAGCATGTAGCCGGTGAAGACGCGGTCGGCGAGCAGTCCCCGCATGGTCCGCAGGGCCTGGCCGACGCCGCCCTCCTGGCGCCGCCCGGGGGGCAGCGTCTCGTGGAGGAAGCGCCACACGACGAGGGTGAGGAGGACGCCGATGACGGCGAGGACGTGGAAGACGCCCCGCCAGTCGGTGATCCGCAGGATCTGTCCGCCGATGAGCGGCGCGATGACCGGCGCCACGCCGGAGATCAGCATGAGGGTGGAGAAGAAGCGGGCCATCTCGACGCCGTCGTAGAGGTCGCGGACGACGGCGCGGGCGATGACGATGCCGGCGGCGCCGGCGAGGCCCTGGAGGAGCCGGAAGGCGATGAGGAGTTCGGCGCTGGGGGCGAAGGCGCAGACGGCGGTGGCGAGGACGTAGACGACCATGCCGGCGAGCAGGGGCCGGCGGCGGCCCCACTTGTCGCTCATGGGGCCGACGACGAGCTGGCCGAGGGCCATGCCGGCGAGGCAGGCGGTGAGGGTGAGCTGGACGGTGGCCGCGGGGGCGGTGAGCGAGCGGGTGACGTCCGGCAGCGCCGGCAGGTACATGTCCATGGACAGCGGCGGGAGGGCCGTGAGTCCGCCGAGGACGAGGGTGACGAGCAGTCCGGCCCGCCGGGCGGCCGGGGCGGCGCCGGGGGCGGCCGGGGCGGAGGCGGCGCCGGGGCCGGCCGGCGCGGGTTCGGCTATGTGTCCTTGTGTTGTCTTCTGGCCGCTTTCCGGCATCGACTGCTCCGTTTCGTTGAAACCTTGCCTATGCTCTCAGCTCGATCGGACTGGTCGATACCTGTGGGGTGGCACGGCATGAACGACGGTGTGAACGACGGCACGGACGTCCGGGGGAACGGCGCCGTACGGTGGGGGATCCTCGCGACCGGCGGCATAGCCGAGCGGTTCGCGACGGACCTGGCGGAGCTGGACGGCGCCGAGGTGGTGGCGGTGGCCTCCCGCACGGAGGCGTCGGCGCGGGCCTTCGCCGACCGGTTCGGGATCGCGCGGGCGTACGGCGGCTGGGACGGCCTCTTCGCCGACCCGGACGTGGACGTGGTGTACGTGGCGACCCCGCACCACGCCCACCGGGAGGCGGCCGGCCGCGCCCTGGAGGCGGGCAAGCCGGTCCTCTGCGAGAAGGCCTTCACGCTGAACGCCCGGGAGGCGGAGGAGCTGGTCGCGCTCGCCCGGGACCGCGGCCTCTTCCTCATGGAGGCCATGTGGATGTACTGCAACCCGCTGGTCCGCCGGCTCGCGGAGCTGGTCCGGGGCGGCGCGATCGGCGAGGTGCGGACCGTGCAGGCGGACTTCGGTCTGGCCGGACCGTCCGACCCCGGCCACCGGCTGCGGGACCCGGCGGTCGGCGGCGGGGCGCTGCTCGACCTCGGCGTCTACCCGGTCTCCTTCGCCCAGCTGCTGCTCGGCGAGCCGGACTCGGTGCAGGCGCACGCCCGGATCTCCCCCGAGGGCGTCGACCTGAACACGGGCATGCTGCTGGGCTGGGACTCCGGCGCCTCGGCGCTGCTGTCCTGCTCGCTGGAGGCGGACACCCCGCTGACCGCCTCGGTGTCCGGCACGAAGGGCCGGATCGAGGTGCCGCGCGGCTTCTTCTTCCCGGAGCGGTTCACGCTGTACCGGGAGGGCGCCGAGCCCGAGGAGTTCACCCACACCGACGACCCGCACTCGCTGCGGCACGAGGCCGCCGAGGTGATGCGGTGCCTGCGGGCAGGGGAGCGGGAGTCGCCGCTCGTCCCGCTGGACGGCACGCTCGCCGTGATGCGGACGCTCGACGCGGTGCGCGACCGCGTCGGCGTCCGCTACCCCCAGGAGGCGCTGGTCACGCGGGGGTGAGACCCGGGTTGCCGGCCTCCGTGACGAAGGAGCCGGCGGTGGTGACCGGGGCGCCCGGCCTCGTCACGTACGGGACCGTGCGGAAGTCGGCGCGGGCGCTCTCCTCGCCGAGGGCCACGGTGACGTAGCCGCGCCGGCCGTTGAAGAACCGCAGGTGCGGGTTGGCCTGCGTCAGCCTGTCGTAGTTCGACGGGCGGTCGGCGCCGTCCTTGCCGCTGGCGATCGAGGTGGCGACGATCTCAGTGCCGAGGGTGCGGGAGGCCGGGTCGCGGAAGTCGGCCTTGAGGTCGAAGCCGTAGCCGACGTGCACGTCGCCGGTGAGCACCATCAGGTTCTCCACCCCGGCGGACTCGGCGCCCGCGAGGATCCGCGCGCGCGAGGCCGGGTAGCCGTCCCAGGAGTCCATGGAGAGCTTGAAGTCGGCGGTGGGGCGGTCCCGGCGCTCGGCGAGGACGACCTGCTGCGGCAGGACGTTCCAGCGGGCGCCGGAGTTCCGCCAGCCGTCGAGGAGCCAGCGCTCCTGGGCGGCGCCGGTCATCGTGCGGGCCGGGTCCTCGGAGAGCGGGCCCGGCACCTGCCAGCCGTCGCCGTAGGCCTGGTCGGAGCGGTACTGGCGGGTGTCGAGGATGTCGAACTGGGCGAGCCGGCCGAAGCGCAGCCGCCGGTACAGCCGCATGTCCGGGCCCTCGGGGAGCTGGGGCGCGCGCAGCGGCTGGTGCTCCCAGTAGGCGCGGTAGGCGGCGGCGCGGCGGAGCAGGAACTCCTCGGGCGGGACGGAGTTCTCGGGGACGCCGCCCGCGTAGTTGTTCTCGGTCTCGTGGTCGTCCCAGGTGACGACGAAGGGGTGGGCGGCGTGCGCGGCCCGCAGGTCGGGGTCCGACTTGTAGAGGCCGTAGCGGAGCCGGTAGTCCTCCAGGGTGACCGTCTCGCGGTCGAAGACGGCCGGGAGGGTGCGGTCGGTGTAGGCGCGGGCGCCGCCGGTGGCGTTCACGGCGTACTCGTAGAGGTAGTCGCCGAGGTGGAACACGACGTCGAGGTCCTCGTCGGCGAGGTGCCGGTAGGCCGTGAAGTACCCGTCGTGGTACGCCTGGCAGGAGACGGCGCCGAGCCGCAGCTCCGCCGGGCGGGCCCAGGGGGCGGGCGCGGTGCGGGTGCGGCCGACGGGGCTGACCCACTCCCCCGCGCGGAACCGGTAGTAGAACTCCCGGCCCGGCTCCAGGTGTTCGACGTCGACGTGCACGGTGTGGCTGAACTCCGGGTGCGCGGTGGCCCGTCCGCGCCGCACGGTCCGGGCGAAGCGCTCGTCGCGGGCCAGCTCCCAGTGGACGGAGACGCGCTCGGCGGGCAGGCCGCCGCCGGGCTCGAAGGGGCGGGGCGCGAGCCGGGTCCACAGCAGGACGGATCCGGGCAGCGGGTCGCCGGAGGCGACGCCCAGGGTGAACGGGTCCTCGGTGATGCGGCGGCCGTCCAGCTCGGCGGCGGCGGCCGTGCCGGCGGCGGGCAGCTGGGTGGCGAAGGCGAGCGCGGCGGCGGCGCCGGCCGCGGTGAGGAACCGGCGGCGGCCGAAGTGGCGCGCGGCGGCGCGGAGTTCCTCGCTGTGCTGCGGTGCGGGTGTCATGTGCCCCTCCCCTGACGGTTGGTGTCCGTCGGTATTCGAGGGGGCGGGGGCGACATCGCATTGTCGGGGACAGGTCATCCACGTGTCGGACGGATGAGTTCATGGGGCACGCGTCTGGCGTACGCTGCCCGGCCGGGGGCGACACGAAGCTGGAAGGTGGGTTCGGCATGGGCGTCGCTGTGGTGACGGGAGCGGGTTCGGGCATCGGGCGGAGCGTGGCGCGGGCCCTCGCGGAGGCGGGCTGGTCGGTGGCCCTGGCGGGCCGGCGGCTCGCGCCCCTGGAGGAGACGGCGCAGGGCCCGGCCCCGGAGCGGACGCTGTGCGTCCCGACGGACGTGACGTCACCGGCGGAGGTGGCGGCCCTCTTCGACGCGGTCCGCGAGCGCTTCGGCCGCGTCGACCTGCTCTTCAACAACGCCGGTACGTTCGCGGGCGGCGGCACCCCGGTCGAGGAGCTGTCCTACGACACCTGGCGCGCGGTCGTCGACGTCAACCTCACCGGCGCGTTCCTCTGCGCCCAGGCCGCCTTCCGGGCCATGAAGGAGCAGGACCCCCAGGGCGGCCGCATCATCAACAACGGCTCGATCTCGGCCCACGTGCCGCGCCCGCACTCGATCGCGTACACGGCGACGAAGCACGCGATGACGGGCCTGACGAAGTCCCTGTCGCTGGACGGCCGCCCGTACCGGATCGCCTGCGGCCAGATCGACATCGGCAACGCGGCCACGGACATGACGGCCCGCATGCGGTCCGGCATCCTCCAGGCCAACGGCGAGCTGGCGGTGGAACCGGTGATGGCCGCGGCGGACGTGGCGGCGACGGTCGTCCACATGGCGGCCCTGCCGCTGGAGGCGAACGTGCAGTTCGCGACGGTGATGGCGACGACGATGCCGTACGTCGGCCGCGGCTGACGGGGACGCCAGGCGGGGCCGGCCGACGGGACCGGCCGACGGGACCGGCGGGGTCACCCGCCGGCGTCACCCGACGCCCGGCGGGGTCACTCCGCGGCGGCCTGCCCGGTCTCGAACCGGACGACCTTCCCGCCCTCCACGGTGAACCGCCAGTCCGTCCGCATGGCCCCCCACGTGTCGTTGCTGTAGGTGGCGACGAGGACGAGCCCGTCGTCGTCCTCGCTCTCCACCACCATCCGCCCGTGGGACGAGAAGACCTCGCGCTCGGTCCACTCCCGGAGGTCCCGTTCGGAGCCGTCGTCGGACATGGTCGCCCCGGGGGCGAGGACGCCGAAGAAGGCGTCGCGGTCGTTGGCGTTCAGCGCGGTGACGAAAGCGCGCACGGCGGGCTCGCTGAGCCGGTCCTCGGGAAGGGTCATGCCCCAGCCGTACCCGCCGGGCGCCCCCGCACCCCGCTCCGGCACCGGGGATGGGCCAGTCGGGCGAGCCCCGGGGCGCCCCCGCGGCAGCCTCCGGCGGCCGGGCGGCCGCCCCGGGCAGTATCGGGGGCACCAGACCCCCCTTCCCCGCTGGAGGAGCGATGTCGGAGCACGACCGGATCGTCAGGCTGTACGCGAAGGGGGCCCCGGTCGGGGTCCACGAGGGGAGGCTGGCCGGCTTCCCGGACGAGGAGCACCGCGCCGCCGAGTGGGCGCTCGGCGCGGTGGACGGCGGCTACCGCCTCACCGTCAAGGGCACCGAGGACACCGTCACGGCCCCCGGCACCGACCGCGCCCAGGCCCTGGTCCGCCCCGACGCCTCCCCCGCCTCGGTGTGGCACCTCCAACGCGTCACCCCCGACGGCATCACCCCCGTGCGCTCCCTCGCCACCCTCACCACCGGCACGTACGTCATCACCCAGAACGGCCTCGCCCTCGGCCGCGACCTCTTCGAGGACCGCTCCCCCACCCCGAAACCGGTCGTCATCCGCACCGACGACCGCGAACCGCACTGGACGGTGGAGGTGCTGATCTGAGGGGGAACCGGGTCAGGGCCAGCCGGGCCCCTCGTCCCCGGGATCGTTCAGGAAGCCGTTGCAGGCCATGACGGAGTAGTGGACGAGCACCAGCGTGTAGGCGCCCTGGAGCCGCTCGGGGGGCATCTCCTCGTACGGCTCCGGCAGCCCGGCCGACTCCGTCTTCAGGACGTCGGGCCAGCGGAAGGACCAACTGCTCCTGCCCGCGGGGACCTCGAGCGGGACGACCGTCTCTCCGGCGGGCAGCTTCAGGAGGACGACGGGCCGCTGGAAATCGTCCATCTGCTTGAGGTCGACGGTGACCGTGACGTCCATCCAGGTGGGAGAGCCGAACCGGTACCCCCCGGCGGACACTGCGAAGCCGAAGCCCGGGGTCGTGGCGTCCACGCCCAGCCCCTCGTCCAGCGCACAGCGCCGGGTGTCGGGGTTGTAATGGAGCGACTCGACCAGGGGCCAGGTGCGCGCGTCGACGCCCCCCGGGGGCTCCGACGGGGTTTCGGCCGGCGCCGGGGAGCCCGCCGACCCGGGCGAACCGGACGCTTCCGGGGCCGGGCCGAACAGCCCGGTCGGGAGCCACGCCCCCGCGGCGGCTCCGGCGGCCAGCAGGAGGACGGCCGAGGCGGCGAGCGCGGCCCGGCGCCCCGCGCGGCCGGGACGCGCGGGAGCGGTCTCGGTGGCCTCGCCGGCCTTCGTCCTCCTCAGCCGCGTCCGGGGCGACCGCCGGAAGGCGGCGGCGGTCTCCTTGTGCCCGTAGGAACGCAGCGTGGTCAGGTGGGCGAGGACGTCGCTGAGGGCGGGCCGCTCCAGCGGGTCCTTGCGCATGCACGCGGCGATGAGGTCCCGCAGCTCCTCGGGGACCTCCGTGAGCCGCGGCTCCTCGTGGACCACGTGGTACTGGGCGGTGACGGGCGTGACGCCCCGGAAGGCGTGGTCGCCCGAGGCGGCGAAGGTCAGGACGGCGCCGAGGGCGAAGACGTCGGAGGCGGCGCTGACAGGCCGCCCCTGCACCTGCTCCGGGGAGAAGTAGCCGGGCGTGCCGAGCACCGCGCCGGACTGGGTGGCGTGGCTGAAGTCCGCGGCGTAGGCGAGCCCGAAGTCGATGATCTTGGGCCCGCCGTCGGTGAGCAGCACGTTCGCCGGCTTGAGGTCCCGGTGGACGAGGCCGGCCCGGTGGATGGAGGCCAGCCCGAAGGAGAGCCCCAGCCCCAGCTCGACCGCCTCGGCCGAAGCCAGGGGCCCGTGCCGCCGCACGTGGTCGCGGAGCGAGAGCCCCTCCACGTACTCCGTGGCGAGCCAGGGTTCGCGCGCCCGCGTGTCGAACCCGACCACCCGCACGGTGTACGGGCTCCGCACCGAGCCTGCCGCGGCGGCCTCCCGGGTGAACCGCCGCCGGAAGCCCTCCTCCTGCGCGTACTCGCTCCTGATCGTCTTGACGGCGACGTGCCCGTCCCGCCCCTCCTGCGTGGCGAGGTAGACGGTCCCCATCCCCCCGCTGCCCAGCCGCGCGACCAGCCGGAACGACCCGATCTCCGTCGGGTCCCCGTCCCCCAGATCCCACACGTCCCCCACCCTCCTCCGACGCACGCAGACGATAGCGCCCCCGGCCAACCCCGTTGCGGAACAGTCGAGTTGCCGAGAGGGCGGAGAGCACGCGGGCCAGGACACACGAAAGGGCCCCCGTGGGGGCCCTGAGGGCAGACGAGTCGGGCTGTACGCCGGGGACTGTCGGCGCAACGCTATGACCTGCACAAACGTGCAGGGATGGCGCTTCCGTGGCTACTTTGATGGCTGCGCAACAAGCCATCCCCGCCCGGATCGGCCCCGGACGGGGACGTCGTCACTCCCGGGGTCAGACGGTCCGCTCGATGCGTTCGAAGATGTCCGCGTCCGTCTCCTGCTGCCAGCTCGGCAGGTCGGCCCAGTCGGCGACATATCCGGGCTTGGGGTCCTCGAAGTGCTTGAACATCTGGGCAGTCCAGCAGATCGCGACGAATCGCCCCTTCTGCTCGCGGGTGAGCCGGGCCGCATGCCCGCCGCTGACCGCGATGAAGTCGCGCACCTGCCCGCACACGGCGGCGGCGGCATCGCGCTCCCACTCGGGCGTCTCGTCCCACGGCGTGACGTAGCCGGGCTTGGGCTCGCCGGGGTAGTGCTTGTTCACTCCGTCGATCCACGCTTCGCGGAAGATCCGGCCGTCATTCATGCGCGTGTCCCTCTCGTCATGCGGTGCGCGGAAGCGCCGCGATTCGGTGATCAAGAGTCGAGACTCGGTCATCAGACATGAGCGGGGCAAGACGCCCCCGAAGCCCGTCCAGCTTCTTGCCGATGAATCCCGAATTCGACCGGTCGGCCAGTCCGAGTGCTTGCTCCGCGTAGTGCACGACCTGGTCGATGTCCCGCCTGTGCGCCCCGAGCACGGCGAGGTCGCTCAGAACAGCGGCGCGGCGACGCAGGGACAGAGTCTGGGCAAGGGCCGCGGTCAACGCTTCCTCGGCGAGATCAGGGCGGCCCAGTTGGAGGTAGCAGGCTCCTCGCTCCTCTGCCAGGCGGGAGCCGTCGAAGCGGAGCCAGCCGCCGTTGTGGGAGTGAGCGCCGTCGAGGGCGTGCACTTTCTCGGCTTCGTCAAGAGCCCGGTTGCACGCATCGAGATCGCCCACGGCCGCGTACGCCTGCGCCTGGACGGCCGCGACCCAGTGACGTGTGGAGAGAGTGTCGTCGCCCCTCCGGGCGATGCGGAAAGCTGCCGCGAGCAGGGGCTGGGCAGCGTGCCCGCGGCGCGCGTACAGCTCGACGTACGCGTGGCGGGTCATGGCACAGGCCCACAAATCGTGGTCGCCACCGGCGTAGGCCGCGTTGGCGGCCAGTGTGTAGCACTGCGCGGCGTCGGTGTACCGGTTGGCATCGAAGAACAGCTCACCGACGAGCTGGTAGACGTCGGCCGTCATCCGGCACAGTCGGGACCGATCCGCAGCAGTACGGGTCTCGGTCAGCCCCTTCGCCATCACATCGAGCTGCGCGCGCACCGCAGGGAAGACGACCTGCTTGGAGTCCGACAGCGCGTAGACCTGCCAGAGGCTGCGGTGCAAGGCGTCCCCCGACTCCAGGAGCGTCGATACTGCCCGCCCTCGGGCGGCCTCACCGGAATCGGGAAGAGTGACCAGCGCACCCGTAACGGCGAGCAGGCCCAGGACTTCGCGGCGCTTCATGTCGTCATCATCACCATGGAGGAGGGGTGGAGCAGCGGAGAGCCCGGCTGTCTCGGCCGGCTGTTCGTCGGAGAGCAGATCTGCCAGCTCGGGGAGGGTCACTCCCAACAGCTCTGCGATCTTCGGCCGTTGGTGGGGACGCGGGGTGGCGCGACCGCTTTCCCAACGGACCACGGTGGACGCGGCCACTGAGAGCGCTTCTGCGAATTCCTCCTGAGAGTAACCCCGGGCCGCGCGCCGTTCCGCAAAGTGCTTACGCCTCGACGTCATAGGTCTCCCCTCACGAGAACCCTTTCACGCACTCATACCCGCCACGCGCCAACGCCTGGAAAACGCCCGGGTATTGCGCGAGGTGCGCTCTGGGAGAAGGTAACGGATCGTCGTTCACTGGTCACACACCGCTCGGAGGCCGAAGGACCCTCCGGGCGGCTCCCCACGGCGAGGAGCGACCGCATGACAACCTCCGGACTGCCCCGCAGGACCCCTGGTGCCAGTGGCCGTATGTACACGCCGCCGGAGCCTCGGCCGGGTGCGCCGAGCCGGGCTCTGCGGCTACGGGCGGCCTGCGGCTGGGAGAAGTTCATGCGCCGCGTCGAGGCCAAGCAGGAGCCGGAGGAGTGAACCCGGTCGGCTCCGACGGCTACGAGCACCACCCGCTCCTGGACACGTATGTCCGTGACATCGCCTCGCGTGGGGAGGGTGTGCTCGTCGCCGTCACACACGAGCTCCACAGCCACGGGATGGTCCGCATCGCGCACATCCGGCCCGCGTCCGGAGTCGAATGGACGACCGCGGCCGACAACATCCAGGCCTCTCGCCCCTGAACCGCGGCCCGCAGATCACCGTCCGCGCCCCCTGGCGCAGACGGATTCCCGCACCACACCCTTCAACCCAAGGAGTCTCATGACCGCCTCTGTCGCACTCCCCTCCCCCACGCGGCCGTGGGGTGCGGGCCGACTCGCGCCCTACCCGACGGTCATCCGTCGACCCCACGCCACGGTCACCGTCGACCCCACGACGCAGCTCGGGGTGTTCCGCGACCGCGTCGGGCAGGTGGTCGAGATGGGCAAGCACGGCACCAGCTCCGGTACCGAGACCTCCACGACGACGAACTCGGACTCCCGGAACGACCAGGGTCACGATCAGGACAGCACGCAGGACTGATGACCATGACCGAGGAGAGGTCGGTTCTGGTGGCCACCGAGGCGGACGACATCACCGCCGACATGGTGATCACCGAACTCAACCGGCGCGCTGTGCCTGTGGTCCGGTTCAACCCTGCCGACATCGGCGAGGACCTCACGGTCTCGGCTCGGTTCGGCACCTGCCCGGCCCCGGTGGTCGGGCAGGTGCGTACCCCGTCGAGAACCGCTGATGTGACCCGGGTGCGGTCGGTGTACTGGCGCCGCCCGGAGTGGCCCACATTTCCCCACCTGTCCGCTGACGACTCCCGGTTCGCGGCGGCGCAGGTCCGCTACGGACTCGGTGGCACCCTCTACGCTCTGGACGGCCCCCTCTGGGTCAACCACCCCCTGCGCGTTGCCGCAGCCGACTACAAACCCGCACAACTCGTCCTCGCCCAGCAGCTCGGCTTCACCATCCCGCCCACCCTTGTCACCAACGACCCGGACGAAGCTCGCGAGTTCGTCCACGCTCAGGGGCGGGCGATCTTCAAGACGCTGCGATGGACCCCTTACACGCGTGACGGCATGCCTGTGACGGGATGGACTGCCCCCGTCACCCCCGACGAGATCGACGACAGCGTTCGGGTCGCGCCCCACCTGTTCCAGGCCCGCGTGGACAAGGTCGCCGACGTTCGCGTACTGCTCGTAGGTCGGCATACGTTCGCCGTACGCATCGACTCCGACCTCCTGGACTGGCGCAAGGACTACAGCGTCCTGACCTACACCGTGGAGCACCTACCCGACCGGCTAGCTCAGGCACTGCACGCCTACCTGGACCGACTGGATCTGGTATCGGGAAGCTTCGACCTCGCGGTCGACCGGGCCGGGGACTACTGGTGGCTGGAACTGAACCCCAACGGACAGTGGGGGTGGCTGGAGACCGAGACCGGCCTCCCGATGTCCGCCGCCTTCGCCGACCTACTCACACAAGGAGACCGCCGATGACCGACCCGGCATCCGAACGACGCCGCATGGCGACCGTGCTCATGGTCGAAGGGGTCCTGAAATCCCCCTGGCTGCGTGCAGCCGTCGAGACCGTCTCCCGCGAGCGGTTTCTCCACCCGGGAGTCTTCCTGGACGAGGGGCGGACCTGGCGGCCCGTCACCGCCGCCGACACGGACCCGGCCGAGTGGCTGAAGATCGCATACAGCGTCGACACCCTCACCACCCAGCTCGACGGCCACCTCACCGCCGACCAGGCCGGCGGACCCGTCGTGGGTGTGCCCACGTCCTCCTCGACCGACCCGGCCACCGTCGTCGGCATGATCGAGACCCTGGATCTCGCGAGGGGCCACCGAGTCCTGGAGATCGGCACGGGCACCGGCTACTCCACCGCCCTGATGTGCCACTACCTCGGCGAGGACAACGTCACCACGGTCGAGGTCGACGCACAGGTGGCCGCACGCGCCGATGCCGCTCTCGAAGCCGTCGGCTTCTCGACGTGGGCGGTGACGGGCGACGGACTCCTCGGCCACCCGTACCGGGCACCGTACGACCGGGTCATCGCCACCTGCGCGGTCCGCCGCATCCCGTACGCGTGGATCAGACAGACGAGACCCGGAGGCGTTGTCCTCAGCACGGTCGGCTCGTGGCCGTGGGGAACAGGCCTCGCGAAACTGACCGTCGGCGATGACGGCACCGCCGAGGGCTCGATCGTCGGGCGTTCCTCCTTCATGCAGGCGCGGGCCCAGGCAGTGACCCCCGTGGCCGGCGATCTCTCCGCCCGGACCGCGTACGCGGACAGTGAGCGGCCCACTCTGCTGTCCCCTCTGGTCCTTGAGGAATGGATGCCCGCCTTCCTGGCACAGTTGGCCGCGCCAGGCGTTCAGTTCGTCCGCGCGACGGATGGTGACGGGTTGCTCTTGCAGTACCTGTTCGATCCGGAGAAGGAGTCGTTCGCCGAGTTCGTCGTCGACGGCGAAGGCTGGACCGTCCGCCAAGGCGGGCCCGTGGCCCTGTGGGACGACGTGGAACGTTCCCTCGTAGCTTGGCAGGACGCCGGGGCGCCGGAGATCGACTCCGTACGGCTCCGTGTGACGCCCGCGTCCCACCAGTACTGGATCGACCAGGTCCCCTCTCTACGCTGGGAGCACCGGCTCGCCTGACCCACTACGCTCCGAACATGGACGACGAACCGCTCTCCCAGTGGGCCGAGCGTCGCGACGCGAGGATCGGGCAGCTCCGCGCCGTACCCCTCGTGACCGGCGACGGCCCGAGGGCATCGCATCTGAACCCCGATGCGCCCCGGGCGATCCAGCGGTGGAACGGCCATCTGTGGGAGGCGCACGGCTTCGCGGCGAACCTCGCGGAAGCACGGCGCATCCTGTTTCCCCACGCCGAGGCCACCGCCACTCCTGAGGCGTCACCGAAGCTCGGCCCCGGGACCGGCAGACATCGGAAGCCTCCGACGCCCTGATAACTCGGCGGGAGATTAGCGGCCATGCCATACCTCTGAAATCTGCTCCCACCCGGTAGACCACCGGCGGCACAATGACGCCCGTGAGCAACGACATATCCGATGCCCCGTGGGCCCGGCGGGTGTATCTGACGTGGCTGGCCCGTGACACTCGCTACGCTCTGACCTCCCTGACCGCCCTGATCGCCTATGCGCAGAGCACTCCGGTCCCGCCAGCCGCCTGGGTCTGCTTCGAGGACTTCCTTTCCTTCCTCGGAAAGGTCTCCCGGACTCTGTGGCCCCCCTGGGAAGGGTCCGAACGGAACCGACAAGGGCTTGGAGTGGCGGACGCAGCGAGGTCCGTTTCTACGAAAGATTCTTGAGGTGGAGGACTCGTCCCCGCTGAAGGCCCGCGAAGTCCGTAACGGAAGTGAGCACTTCGACGAGCGTCTTGACGAGTGGGTCGTCAGCCGGCCTCGCCCCACCGTCGAAGAGTGGCAGGCGGGCACCAAGCCCACATTCCCGGCTCCTCCCATGCGCCTCATAGACATAGAGTCCGGAACGATCCAAGTCGCCGGCGCGGACCTGGACCTGCGTTGCATGACTGAGGAACTTCAGCGACTCCTGACCCAGATCGAGGAGCTTGAGCCCTGGGTGGCCGCACTCCCCGCGGACATGACGGCGCTGCTGGCCACCTTGCCCCCTGTTCCGATCATCCCCTTCGACGCGCCCGCGCAGAACCCTGGTGGCATTCAAGCTTGGCTTGACGAGCAGAATTCCGCCGACCCCGGGACCGCAACAGAGGACACCGAGGCGTAGACGTGTAAGGCGGAGGGCTCCGACTCGGCCAACACCCGCACCAAGCCACCCAGCGTGGCTACCTTCATGGCTACTTTCGTAGCCGCGAGGTCCAGTTTGGACCGGTGTGGAACGGGGTGGGGCGACGCCCACGATTCTCCGAGAAAAGGCCACTGACCTGCGATATTGCAGGTCAGAAGCCTGAGGGGCAGACGAGTCGGGCTGTACGCCGGGTTCTGTGCCCCGGGACCTCGCGGTCGTCGGGGTGACGGCCATCCATCTAGGGCCGGCGTTGCCGCCGGCCTCGTGCGGTCTACCCGCGAACTCGGGCGAGCAGCCCTCGGTCGTTCGCGCAGGGACACCGGGGTGTCCCCTCTTGACCTTGCTCCGGGTGGGGTTTACCTAGCCGCCTGAGTCGCCTCAGGCGCTGGTGGTCTCTTACACCACCGTTTCACCCTTACCGCGGGCCGAGGCCCCCGGCGGTCTGTTTTCTGTGGCACTGTCCCGCGGGTCACCCCGGGTGGCCGTTAGCCACCACCCTGCTCTGTGGAGCCCGGACGTTCCTCGGGGGGATCCGGGGATCCCCACGCGGCCGCCCGCCCGGCTCGTCTGCCGTGCCGACCATGCTACCTGGCGGGAGGGACGGCCCTCGACCGCTTGACCTTGCCGCGACGTCAGGGTTTCTACTGGGGGGCATGCGCATCGGCGAGATCGCCGCGCTCGTCGGGGTCACTCCCCGGGCGGTGCGGCACTACCACCATCTGGGGCTGCTGCCCGAGCCCGCCCGGCTGGCCAACGGCTACCGGGAGTACGGCATCCGGGACGCGGTGCTGCTCGCCCGGGTGCGGCGGCTGACCGAGCTGGGGCTCGGCCTCGACGAGGTGCGGGACGTGCTGGCCGACGACGCGGGGCGGGAGCTCGTGGAGGTGCTGGAGGAGCTGGACGCCGACCTGGCGCGGCAGGAGGCCGTGGTCCAGGAGCGGCGGGCGCGGCTGGCCGGGCTGCTCGGCGCGGCGCGGGCCGGGCGGCTCCCCGCCGAGGGGCCCGTGTCGCCGGAGCTGGCCGCGCTGCTCGCGGGGGTCGGCGAGCTGCCGGACTCGCCGATGGCGGTGAAGGACCGGGAGATCCTCGCCCTGCTCGACACCGTCGTGCCCGAGGCGGAGCGCATCCGGCTGATGGGGCTCATGCGCGAGGTCGCGGGCAGCGCCGGGCACGTGTACGGGCTGCTCGACGCGCTCGTCGGCGTTCCGGTGGACGACCCCCGGGTCGAGGAGGCCGCGCGGGCGCTCGCCGCCGTGCTGCCGGACGGGATCGGCGGCTTCGAGCTGCCGGCGGCGGGGTCGGGCGGGCTCGCCGACGTCTTCTTCGCCGACCTCGCCCCGGCCCAGGCGGCGGCCGTGCGGCGGGCGCTGGCGCTGGTGCCGGCGCGACGGGCGCGGGAAGGGGAACGGGGACGGGAAGGGGAAGGGGAAGGGGTCGGGGATGACGGGGCGTGAGCAGGGGCCGCTGCTGCGGGTGCTGCGCGGGGTGGCGTACGCGGCGCTGCCCGCCGAGGTGGTGCTGTTCGCGCTGCTGCTCGGCGGGGTGCGGGTGCCGGGGGCGGTGGTGGCCGGCGCGGAGCTGGTCATGGCCGGGCTGCTCGCCGCCGAGGCGGTGGTGTGGGTGCGGCTGCGGCGGCGGGGGCTCTCGCGGCGGGAGGCGCTGGCGGAGCTCGTACCGGAGCGGGTGCTGCGGCTGATCGGGCACGAGCTGCGGCTGATGGCGGGCCTCGGGCGGTGGGTCGCGCGGCGGCCGCACGGGACCGAGGGGGCGGCGGGCGTCTTCCCGCACGCGCGGGACCAGGCCGCCCTCATGTACGGCTTCGCCTTCGTCTGCCTGGTCGAGACCGCCGGCATGTCGTGGCTGCTGGCCGACTGGCCGGTGGTGCACGCGGTCGTCCTCGTCCTGGACGTGTACACGGTCCTGTTCGTCCTCGCGCTGCACGCCGCTTCCGTGACCCGGCCGCACGTCCTGGGCGGGGGGCGGCTGAGGGCCCGGCAGGCCGCCCACGTGGACGTGCCCGTCCCGTTGGACCGGATCGCGGCCGTCCGCCGCGAGAACCGCTTCACCCACGAGAAGCGGGACGGCGAGCTGAACCTCCCCGTCGGGTCGCAGACCTCCGTCACGCTGGAACTGGACGAGCCCGTCGACGTCGTCGGGCTGCTCGGCGCGGTGCGCCGGGTGACGACCGTCCGGCTGCACGCGGACGACCCGAAGGCGCTGTACGAGGCGGTCCGCGACGCCGTCGCCGTCACGCGGGCTCGAACAGCACCTTCGCCCGGCCCGGATCCGCTTCCGACAGCCTGACCCGCAGCCACTGCCCCAGGGGCAGCGGGGCCGTGCCGCCCTCGACCCGGGCCACGACGGCCGGGTCGTCGAGGTGGACGGTGCCGACGGACGGCTCGCGCTCCTTGACGTCGATCACGTACGCGTCGAAGAGCTCCCCGACCCGGCCGGAGAGCAGGGCCGCCTCCACGATGTCGACGGACTCCCGCTCCACCGTGCCGGCCCGGCGCGACCCGGCCGCCATGGTGTCGGGCAGGCCGGGCAGGGCGGCCCGCACCCACTCGGGCGGCTCGGTCCCGGCGACCGCCGCCACGCACAGCTCGGAGGCGTACCGGTCGACGAGCCGGCGCAGCGGGGCGGTGCAGTGGGTGTACTCGTCGGCGACGGCCGCGTGGACGGCCGGGTCGGGCAGCCGGCCGTCGGTGAAGACGGTGTAGCCGGCGCCGCGCAGCAGGGTGGTGCACTCCTGGAGGAAGGCGGCCTGGCGCGGGTCGGCGGGGTCGGCGTTCCTGACCACCTCCGCGTACGGCACGTGGTGCGGCCAGGCGACGCCGAGGGCCTCGGCGGAGCGGCGCAGCCGGGCGACGGCCCCGTCGGGGGCGGTCGGCAGGGTGCGCAGGATGCCGGTGCCGGCGGCGGTCATCAGGTCGGCGGCGGCCATGCCGGTGAGCAGGGAGATCTGCGCGTTCCAGCTCTCGGCGGGGACGGGCGCCCGGTAGGCGAGGGTGTAGGTGTGGTCGCCGGGGACCTCGACGATCTCCTGTTCGGGGACGTCGAGGGAGATCCCGCCGCGTTCGATCTCCCGCTCCTCGCGGAGCCGGCCGATGTCGCGGAGCAGGGCGAGGGGTTCCTCTGCGGTGCCGGAGTCGATCTGCCGCTGCACGGTGGCGTAGTCGAGCTTGGCGCGGCTGCGGACGAGGGCGCGGCGCAGGTCGGTGGCGACCCTGCGGCCCTCGGCGTCGAGGTCGATCCGCCACAGCAGGGCGGGGCGGGGCTCGCCGGGCAGCAGGCTGGCGGCGCCCTCGGAGAGGACCGGCGGGTGGAGGGGGACCTTGCCGTCGGGGAAGTAGAGGGTGAGGACCCGCCGGTGGGCCTCGGCGTCGAGCGCCCCGCCGGGCGCGACGAAGGCGGCGACGTCGGCGATGGCGTAGTGGACGCGGTAGCCGCCGTCGGCCCGCCGGGCCAGGTGCATGGCCTGGTCGAGGTCGGTGGAGGCGGGCGGGTCGATGGTGAGGAAGGGCAGGTCGGTGGCGTCGTGCGCGGGGAGGCGGGGGTTCTTCGCGGCCGCCTCGGCCTCGGCGAGCACGGCGGGCGGGAAGGCCGCGGGGACCGCTAGCTCGGTACGGAGTGCGCGCAGGGCGGCCCGCAGCGGAGCCTCGGCTGCGCCGGTCACGTGGATGTGGCGGCGGGGCATGGAACCGAGCGTAGGGCGGGGGGCGGGCGGCGGCACGTCGTGGGGCGGGAGGGGGCGTGCGGCGGGGAGGGCGGGCGAGAGCGGGCGGCGGGGAAGGACGGACGGCCGGGCAGGGCGGGCGGCGGGGAAGACCGCCGGCGGACAGGGCGGACGCCGGGGCAGGCTCACCCCCGGGCAGGGCGGGCGGCGGGGAAGGCGGGCGGCGGACAGGGCGGACGCCGGGGCAGGCTCACCCCCGGGCAGGGCGGGCGGCGGGGAAGGCGGGCGGCGGGGAGGGCGGGTGGTACCTCGTACGCTGGCATGCCGGGGCCGCATCCCCGTTCCCGTCCGTACGAAGGAGAACCACCGTGCTCGTGCTGCTGCCGCCCTCCGAAGGCAAGGCGTCCTCCGGGACCGGGGCGCCGCTCAAGCCGGAGTCGCTGTCGCTGCCCGGGCTCGCGGAGGCGCGGGCGGCCGTCCTGGACGAGCTGGTCGAGCTGTGCGCGGCCGACGAGGAGAAGGCGCGCGAGGTGCTGGGCCTGAGCGAGGGGCTGCGCGGCGAGGTCGCCAAGAACGTCGGGCTGCGCACGGCGGGCGCCCGGCCGGCCGGGGAGATCTACACCGGCGTCCTGTACGACGCGCTGGGCCTGGCCACGCTGGACGCGGCGGCCCGGGAGCGCGCGGCGGCCTCGCTGCTGGTCTTCTCCGGGCTGTGGGGCGCGGTGCGGGTGACGGACCGGATCCCGTCGTACCGCTGCTCGATGGGGGTGAAGCTGCCGGGGCTCGGCGCGCTGGGCACGCACTGGCGGGGCGCGATGGCCTCGGTGCTGCCGGAGGCGGCCGGCGACGGCCTGGTGCTGGACCTGCGCTCGGCGGCGTACGCGACGGCGTGGAAGCCCAAGGGCGACACGGCGGCGCGGACGGCGACGGTACGGGTGCTGCACGCGCCGACCCGGAAGGTGGTCAGCCACTTCAACAAGGCGACCAAGGGCCGGATCGTCCGCAGCCTGCTGGAGGCGGACGCGGCACCGGGCACGCCGGCGGAGCTGGTGGAGGTGCTGCGGGACCTCGGGTACGTCGTGGAGACGGGTGCGAAGGCGGGGGCGCTGGACGTGCTGGTGGACGAGATCCACTGAGGCACGCCCGGAAGTCCGTTGCACGGTGCGCAACGGCCGTTGCGTGGACTGGTGGCGCCGGTCAGGATGAGGGCATGCTCCGCACCCCCGGTCTCTTCGCGCTCGCCCCGCACGCCCCCGTCGTCCCCGTCGTGGTGGTCGAGGACGCCGCCGACGCCGTGCCGCTGGCCCGGGCCCTGGTGGCCGGCGGGCTGCCGCTGATCGAGATCACCCTGCGCACCCCCGCCGCGCTCGACGCGGTGCGGGCGGTCGCGGCCGAGGTGCCGGGGGCGGTGGTCGGCGCGGGGACGGTGGTCTCGGCGGCCGGCGCCGCGGACGCGGTACGGGCCGGGGCGCGGTTCCTGGTGAGCCCGGGGTGTTCGGGGCGGCTGCTCGGGGCGCTGCGGGAGTCGGGCGTGCCGTTCCTGCCGGGCGCCTCGACCGCCTCCGAGGTGCTGGCCCTCCTGGAGGAGGGCGTCACGGAGCTGAAGTTCTTCCCGGCGGAGGCGGCGGGCGGCGTGCCGTACCTGAAGTCGCTGGCGGGCCCGCTGCCGCGGGCGCGGTTCTGTCCGACGGGCGGCGTCTCGGCCGCCTCCGCCCCCTCCTACCTCGCCCTGCCGAACGTGGCGTGCGTCGGCGGCACCTGGATGCTGCCGCCGGACGCGCTCGCCGCCCGCGACTGGGGCCGGGTGGAGGCCCTGGCGCGGGAGGCGGCGGCGCTGCGGGCGCCTACGGCCGGGGCGTGAAGCGCACCCCGAGGTGGTCGGCCACCGGGCGGTAGCCGAGGCGCCGGTAGAGGGCGTTGCTGGTGGGGTTGGCGAGGTCGGTGAAGAGCAGGACCTGCGCGGCGCCGGAGGCGAGGGCGGCGCGGGTGGCGGCGGTGGTGACGCCGGCGGCGTAGCCCCGGCCGCGCTCGGCGGGCGCGGTGTAGACGAGGTGGACGCGGGCCTGCCCCTCGATGGTGCGGGAGACGGCGGCCATCGCCGCGGGGCGGCCGTCGGGGGCCTCCCAGACGTGGAGGCGGCCCTCGGCGATCCGCTCGGTGAGGAAGTCCGTGTAGTCGTCCTGCGGTGCGTAGCGGTGGACGGCGGCGAAGTCGGCGGTCCAGTCGCACAGCAGCGGGAGGTCCGCCGTGCCGCCGGGCCGGGAGCGCCCGGGCGGGGCCGGGTCCCGGGGGGCGAGTTCGCCGAGCCGGAAGAGCCGGATGCCCATGACGGGTTCCCAGGGGAGGCCGGTGGCACCGGCGTACGCCTCCACCGCCGCCGTCTCCCCGCGCAGCGTGGCGGGCTCCACCCCGTCCGGCAGGACCAGCGCGGCGGCCGCCTCCACGGGCACCGCGCCGAAGGTGAGGACGGGGGCCGGGGACCCGGCGAGGACGCCGGACACGGTCCCGTCCGGGCCGGTCCACCAGCCGAGGAGCTCCGCGCCGTCCATCATGGTCAGCACGGCGGTGTTGCGGACCGGTTCGGCGGCGAGGTGCGCGCGGGCGGCGGCCCGGAAGACGGCCGGGTCGGTGGTGAAGTGCCAGGTCATACGGGGATGGTGGTACGGGACCCCCCGTCGCCGCCACCGGTTTGGCGGGGCCTTCAGCGCCTGAGGTGCGAGGTGTCGTTGAGGAGGCGCACGGAGGCGTTGCCGTCGGCGTAGTAGGCGACGGCGGAGAGCGAGGCGGCCGACAGCTCCATCTTGAACAGCGACTCCGGCGGGGCGCCGAGCGCCAGTCTGACCAGGGTCTTGATGGGCGTGACGTGGCTGACGAGGAGGACCGTGCGGCCCGCGTGGGCGGCGGCCAGCCGGTCGCGGGCGGCGGCGACCCGGCGGGCGACGGCGGTGAAGCTCTCGCCGCCGCCGGTCGGGGCGGCCTTCGGGGAGGCGAGCCAGGCGTCCATGTCCTCCGGGTACCGCTCGCGGACCTCGCCGAAGGTCAGGCCCTCCCAGGCGCCGAAGTCGGTCTCGCGCAGCGCCTGGTCGACGACGACGTCGAGTCCGAGCCGGGCGGCGACGGTCTCGGCGGTCTGGCGGCAGCGGGCGAGCGGCGAGCTGACGACGTGCTGGATCGTGCCGCGCGCGGCGAGCGCCTCGGCGACGGCGGCGGCCTGGCGTCGCCCGGCCTCGGACAGCTCGGGGTCGCTCCCGCCGGACCCGGAGAACCGCTTCTCGGGCGTGAGCGCGGTCTCTCCGTGCCGGAGGAGGACGAAGGTGGCGGGCGCGGAGAGGTCGGGTGCGGCCGTGGGCGGGCGTTCCGCGGGGCGGGCGGGGGCGGGGCCCGCGGGCGCGGAGCCCGCCGGTACGGAGCCCGCGGGGGCGGAGCCCGCGGGGGCGGAGCCCGCGGGGGCGGGCTCGGCGGCGGATGGGTCCTGGAGGCCGGTGCCCGGCACCGGGGGCTGTGCCCGCCCTCCCCCGGAGGGGGCACCCCCACGCGCCGCGGAGCGATCGCCCACGGCCGGTTCGGCGGCGGCGGCCGCCAGGGCCTCGCGGGCGCGGGCCGCGCCCGCCGCCGCGTCGCCGGGCGGGCCCGCCGGGGCGGCGGGCAGGGTCGCCGCGGCCCGGGCGGCGGAGGTGTCGCGGGGGGACCACTGTTCGCCGCGTCTGCCCGCGTCCATCGCCTCGTTGGCCAGGCGGTCGGCGTGTTTGTTGCGCTCGCGGGGGATCCACTCGTAGCGGACGCGGTCCCGGGGGAAGGCGAGGGCCGCCTCCGCCGCCAGGGGCTTCATGTCCGGGTGCTTGATCTTCCAGCGGCCGGACATCTGCTCCACGACGAGCTTGGAGTCCATCCTGACCCGGACCGTGGCGTCGGGCGCCAGTTCCAGGGCGGCGCGGAGGCCCGCGATGAGGCCCTTGTACTCGGCGACGTTGTTCGTCGCGACGCCGATGTACCCGGCGGCCTCCGCGAGGGTCTCGCCCGTGGCCGGGTCGAGGACGACGGCGCCGTAGCCGGCGGGCCCGGGGTTGCCCCGGGAGCCGCCGTCCGCCTCGACCACGAGCTCGCGCATTACAGGCCGGACTCCGCCGTGCGGACCAGGATCCGGCGGCAGTTCTCGCAGCGCACGACCGCGTCCTTCGCGGCGGCCCGGACCTCGTTCAGCTCGGTGATGTTGAGCTCGATGTGGCAGCCCTCGCACTTGCGCTGGTAGAGGCGGGCCGCGCCGACGCCGCCCTGCTGCTCGCGGAGCTTGTCGTACAGCTTGAGGAGGTCCGCCGGGACGGTGCCGGCGACGACCTCGCGCTCCTTGGCGACGGTGGCGGCCTCCTCGTCGAGACCGGCCTGGGCCGCGTCCCGGCGGCCGGTGGCGTCGTCGACCTTGGCCTGGACGGCCCCGGTGCGCTCGGTCAGTTCGGCGACGCGCTCCTGGGCGGACTCGCGGCGCTCCATGACCTCCAGGACGATCTCCTCCAGGTCGCCCTGGCGCTTGGCGAGCGAGGTGATCTCGCGCTGGAGGTTCTCCAGGTCCTTCGGGGAGGAGACGGCACCGGAGTCGAGCCGCTGCTGGTCGCGGGCGGCGCGCTGGCGGACCTGGTCGACGTCCTGCTCGGCCTTGGTCTGCTCGCGGGCGCAGTCGCTCTCCTCGGTCTGCGCGGCGACGAGCAGGGCGCGCAGCTGGGTGAGGTCCTTGGTCAGCGCCTCGATCTCCGCGTGCTCCGGCAGCGCCTTGCGCTTGTGGGCGAGCTGCTGGAGGCGGACGTCCAGGGCCTGGACGTCGAGGAGGCGGATCTGGTCGGCGGGCGCGGCGTTCAGTTGGGGGCTCCAGAGGAAGTGTGGTGGGAGGACCAGGGGTCGGTGACCGTCTTCGAGACGTGGACGCGGAGGTCCCAGCCGTGGCGGTCGGAGATCGTGTCGAGCTGGGCGGCGGCCAGCTCGCACCAGGGCCATTCGGTGGCCCAGTGGGCGGCGTCGACGAGGCCCAGCGCGGAGTGCTGGGTGGCCTCGGAGACGGGGTGGTGGCGCAGGTCCGCGGTGAGGAAGGCGTCCGCCCCGGCGGCGCGCACGGCGGCGAAGAGGCCGTCGCCGGAGCCGCCGCTGACGGCGACGCGGCGGACGGTCGTGTCCGGGTCGCCGGCGACCCGGATGCCCTGCGCGGTCGCGGGCAGCCGCTCCGCGGCGCGGGCGGCGAACTCGGCGAGGGTCTCGGGGTGGTCGAGCTCGCAGATCCGGCCGAGGTTGTTCTCGGGGACGAGCGGTCCGGTGACGCGCAGGCCGAGGGCGCCGGCCAGGGCGTCGGAGACGCCGGGGTCGGCGGTGTCGGCGTTGGTGTGGGCGACGTGCAGGGCGACGTCGTGCTTGATCAGGGTGTGCACGACGCGGCCCTTGAAGTGGCCGGCCGCGACCGTCGTCGTCCCCCGCAGGTAGAGCGGGTGGTGGGTGACGATCAGGTCGGCGCCGAGGGCGACGGCCTCGTCCGCGATCTCCTGGACGGGGTCGACGGCGAAGAGGACGCGGCGGACCTCCGCGTCGGGGTCGCCGCAGACGGTGCCGACGGCGTCCCACGACTCGGCCCGCTCGGGCGGCCAGAGGGCGTCGAGCTCGGCGATGACTTCAGACAGACGGGGCACGGAGGAAAGGCTACCTGTCCTCCGTGCCCCGCCGCCCTGGCCCGTGGACGACCCCGGGCCGGGGCCGCTACTTCTTGACCAGGTCGGCGCGCAGGTCGTCGAGGACGCTGTTCGCCGCGGTGACGCCGAGGCCGAGGTACCAGGTCTCGTCCGGGACGTCCTTGGCCTGGCCGGCCTTGACGGCCTTGAGGTTCTTCCAGAGGGGGTTGCCCTGGGCGGCGTCCTTCTTGGTCGCCTTGGCGTCGCCGTAGACGCCGGTGAAGATCCAGTCGCCGTCGGCCTGGTCGATCTTCTCGGGGCTGATCTCGGCGGCCAGCTCGTCGATCTGCTGGTTCTTCGGCCGGGGCAGGCCGGCGTCCTCCAGGATGGTGCCGATGAACGACGCCTTCGCGTAGAGGCGGATCTTGCCCGGGAGGTAGCGGACCATCGAGACGACCGGCTTGTTCGGGCCGACGTCCTCGCCCAGCTTCTTCGCCTTGGTCTCGTAGGCGGCGAGCTTCGCCTTCGCCTCGGCGGTCTTGTCGAGGGCGGCGGCGTTGAGGAGGTAGTTCTCCTTCCAGGTGAAGCCCGGGCGGATGGAGAAGACGGTGGGCGCGATCTTCGACAGCTCGTCGTACTTGTCGGCGGCGCGGAGCTGGCTGCCGAGGATGAGGTCGGGCTGGAGGTTGGCGATGGCCTCCAGGTTGAGGTTGTTGATGGTGCCGACCGACTTGGGGCTGCCGGCGTCCTTGGCGAGGTAGCCCGGGATGCCGTCGTCGCCCTCGGAGGGGGCGTAGCCGACGGGCTGGACGCCGAGGGAGACGACGTTGTCGAGCTCGCCGACGTCGAGGACGACGACGCGCTTGGGGGCGGCCTTGAGCTCGCTCTTGCCCATGGCGTGGGTGAGGGTGCGGGGGAACTGGCCCGGCTTGGCGTCGGTGCCCAGGGCGGCGGTCTTGGCGGCGGCGTCGCCGAAGTCCTTGCCGCCGGTGGCGACGTCCTTCTTCTTCGCCGTCTCCTCCTTCTTGGAGGCGTCGGACGGGTCGTCGCCGCCTCCGCAGGCCGCGAGGGAGAGGGCGGCGGCGAGGGCGAGGGCGGCGGCGGTGCCGCGGCGGCGGAGGGACATCGGGAGGGCTCCTCTTCGATGGCGGACGTCGAGGTGGGACGGCGGTACGGGGTTCCACGGCGGAGCCACAGGATCCGCTTAGGTTCGCCTTACCTTACGTACCCCTGGCCCCGTCAGCACAACCGGCCCCCTCCGCTCAATCGAACCCCCGCACCGCCACCCTTATGTGTGAAGTGCGCGGGGTCGTGTTGTTCGGCTGGAAGTGCGAAAACTAGCTTCGTGGCCGGAGGTGACGAGTCGATGACAGCGTGTGCCATCGAGACCGCGGCCGAGGACGGCGACCACGAGGGGACGGCCGTCCGTCCCCCGACGGGCTTCGCGATCACGGCGAACGGCGCGTACGCGGCCAGGCTCGCGGGTTCCGGGGACGCCCTGTACGCGGAGCGCTGGACCCTCGACGGCCCGGAGCCGTACGCCGTGCCGCTCCCCCTGGACCAGCCGGAGGAGCCGGACGCGCAGCTGCTGCCGCTCGCCGACGGGCGGGTCCTGGTGTGCCGCCGGGTGGACGGGCGGCGCCACACCTTCTCGCTGCTCTACCCGACCGGCCCCGGCACCGGCGAGCTGCGGCTCGGCTCGGTGGAGGCCCCCGGCCCCGGGCCGGTGGAGCTGCTGCCGCCGTCCCCGGACGGCATCTGCGCCTACGCGCGTCACATCGGCCCGGATTCCACCACGCTCTGGCTGGTGGCCGGCGGGGCCTTCGGCCCTGAGCGGGTCGCGGAGCTCCCCGGCCACTGCGCGGGCGGGGTCTGGCTGGACCGGACGGGACGGATGCTGGCCCTGGACCGGCGGCTCGGCGACGGGCCGGTGAAGACGGTCGCGGTCGATCTGGAGCGGGGCGGCGAGGTGTCGCCGCTGCTCCAGATCACCGAGGCGAGCGACGACCGGCTGCTGCTCGCGGACCCGGACAGCGGGCTGCTGCTGATCCGTTCGGACGCGCCGTCGCCGGGGCACGAGCGGCTGGGGTGGGGGGTGCTGGGGAGCCTGCTGCCGGTGCGGTTCCCGGAGTGCCTGCGGCTGGACGACGCGGCGGTGACGCCCTTCGCGGTCCAGCCGGGGCAGGTGCTGATGCCGGAGAGCTGCGGGGTCGCCCTGCGGATCGACGCGGCGGCCGGCAGCTGGGTGGGGCTGTGGCGGCCCTCGGGGCGGCGGATGCACCAGGTGGCGGCGCCGCCCGGGTGGCTGGCGGGGGCCGGGGCGTGGTCGCCGGAGGGCGTGCTGCGGCTGCCGTGCTCGACGGAGGAGCTGCCGTGCGCGCTGGCCGGCCTCTCGGTGCCGGAGGAGCCGGAGGAGCCGGAGCCCGAGCCTCAGCCGGAGCACGGACCCGGAGGGCCCGCCGGGGACGCGCCGCCGCGCGCGTGCCGGCCTGTGCCGCTCCAGCAGGCGCCCCTGACCGACCGCAAGCCCGCTGGTTAGACTCACCGCCGCAACACCGCACGGGTACGAGCAAGTCGACGGGGTGAGTACGACCATGTCGGAGAACAGCACGGAGGCGGCGCAGGAGTCGCAGGACACGGGTGCCGGACGGCACCGCGGCCCGGCCGCGCCGGCGGAGGAGTCCTCCTCCGCCCCGCACGGCCGGCACCGGCGCGAGGGCGACGGCTAGACCGGACCCCCTCGCGCGCACGGCGAAGGGCCCCGGGGGGCGACTCCCCCGGGGCCCTTCGCCGTCCCCACCATCCCCTGCGGCCGGGGCTCAGCCCTTCTTCAGGCCCAGCACCTCGGCGGCCGCGAAGGTCTCGTTCGGCGGGCGCTCGGCGAAGTACGGGGTGAGCAGCCCGTCGAGTTCCTCGAAGCCGAAGGCTTCCTTGGCGGTGTCGAACTTGGCCGCCACCCGGGGCCGTTCGACGACCGCGACCATCCCGCCGTGGACGACGAGCAGCTGTCCGTTGACCCGGGCGGCGGCCGGGGAGGCGAGGTAGCCGACCAGCGGGGCCACGTGCTCGGGCGACAGCGGGTCGAGCTCGTCCTCGGCGGCCGGCTCGGCGAAGCCGGCGAAGACGTCCTCCGTCATGCGGGTGCGGGCGCGGGGACAGATCGCGTTGGCGGTGACCCCGTACCGGGCGAGGGCGAGCGCGGTGGAGGTGGTCAGGCCGACGATGCCGCCCTTGGCCGCCGCGTAGTTGGGCTGTCCGGCCGAACCGGCGAGGAACGCCTCGGAGGAGGTGTTGACGATCCGGCCGTAGACGCCGGCCTCCCCCGCCTTGGCGCGCCCGCGCCAGTGCACGGCCGCGAAGCGGGTGGTGTTGAAGTGGCCCTTGAGGTGGACGCGGACGACCGAGTCCCACTCGTCCTCGCTCATCGAGAAGACCATCCGGTCACGCAGGATGCCCGCGTTGTTGACCAGGACGTCGAGCTTGCCGAACTCGGCGACGGCCAGGTCGACCAGGCCGCGCGCGGTCTCGAAGTCGGAGACGTCCCCGAGGTGGGCGACGGCCCGGCCGCCGGCCGCGGTGATCTCGGCGGCCACCTCCTCGGCGGGGGCGGCCGACGCCTCCCCGGAGCCGTCCCGGCCGGGCTGCCCGTAGTCGTTGACGACCACGGACGCCCCGAGCCGGGCCAGTTCGAGCGCCTCGGCGCGGCCGAGCCCGCGTCCGGCGCCGGTGACGATCGCGCTCAGCCCCTCAAGCGGCAGTGACATCGGTCGGGTTCCTCTCAGATCTCGATGCAGGTGCGGAGGGCCGCGCCGGTCCGCATCTGCTCCAGGGCCTCGTTGACGTTCGCCAGCGGGACCCGGTGGGTGATGAGCGACTCCAGGTCGATGCGGCCGGCCCGCCAGAGGGCGATGGCCCGCTCGTACGACCGCAGGACGTCCCCGCCGCCGTACATCGAGGGCAGGATCCGCTTCTCGTCGAAGAACAGCTCGAACATGTTGAGCTGGAGGTTGTCGTCCATGGCGCCGGCACCGACCACGCACAGCGTGCCGCCGCGCCGGGTGGTCTCGTACGCCGTCCGCGCGGTGGCGGACCTGCCGACGACCTCGAAGACGTAGTCGAAGCCCTCGCCCGCGGTGATCCGCTGCTTGGCGTCGGACAGGTCCTCGGGGGCGACGGCCTCGGTGGCGCCGAAGCGGAGGGCGGCCTCGCGGCGGGACTCGACGGGGTCGACGGCGACGATCTGGGCGGCGCCCTGGAGCCGGGCGCCCTGGACGGCAGAGATGCCGACGCCGCCGCAGCCGATGACGGCGACCGAGGAACCGGCCTCCACCTTGGCGGTGTTGATGGCGGCGCCGAGTCCCGTGGTCACGCCGCAGCCGATGAGGGCGGCGACGTCGAAGGGCACGTCGTCCGGGATGGGGACGGCGCAGCCGGCGTCGACGACGACCTCCTCGGTGAAGGTGCCGGTGCCGGCGAAGCCGAAGACGTCGCCGCCGGGGCGCTTGAAGTTGGGGGTGCCGGCGTTCATGAAGCCGGCGAGGCAGAGCTGGGTCTGGCCGCGCCGGCAGGCGGCGCAGCTGCCGCAGGCGGGCAGCCAGCAGAGCAGGACCCGCTGGCCGGGGGCGAGTCCGGTGACGCCGTCGCCGACGTCGAGGATCTCGCCGGCGCCCTCGTGGCCGGGGACGAAGGGCGCGGGCTGGGGCAGGACGCCGCTCATGGCGGAGACGTCGGAGTGGCACAGGCCGGTGGCCCGCACCCGGATCCGCACCCTGCCCGGGCCGAAGCCCACCGCCTCGACGTCGTCGAGGACCTCCAGTTTGTCCTGGCCGATCTCGTGCAGTACGGCTGCGCGCATGGTGCGGCTCCCTCCGGGGGCGGTTCTACGAGTGTTCGACGACGGTGTCGGCGAGGACCGGGGCGTCGTCGCGCTCCACGGCCGTCACGGTCACCTGGACGCGGCCGTCCCCGGCCCACATCCGGATGCGCAGGGTCTCGCCGGGGAAGACGATCCCGGCGAAGCGGGTGCGGTAGGCGCGGACCCGGGTGACGTCGCCGTCGAGCACCGTGTCCACCACCGCCTTGAGCGTCATGCCGTACGAGCAGAGGCCGTGCAGGATCGGGCGGTCGAAGCCGGCCAGCGCGGCGAACTCGGGGTCGGCGTGGAGCGGGTTCCAGTCGCCGGAGAGGCGGTAGAGCAGGGCCTGCTCCTCGCGGATCGGGCGCTCGACGGTCTTGTCGGGCTCGCGGCCGGGGAGTTCCAGGCGCTCGGAGGGGCCGCGGTCGCCGCCCCAGCCGCCCTCGCCGCGGACGAAGATCTGGGCGTCGGAGGTCCACAGCGGGCCCTCGTCGTCGGCGGCCTCGGAGCGCAGCACGAGGATCGCGGCCTTGCCCTTGTCGTACACGGCGGCGACGCGGGAGGTGGAGACGGCCCGGCCGCCGGTGGGCAGCGGGCGGTGGAGGGTGATCGACTGGCCGCCGTGGAGGACGGCGGCGAGGTCGACATCGATGCCGGGGGCGGACAGTCCGCCGACGACGCCCATGCCGGCGCCGGCGACGGTGGCGAAGCTGGGCAGCACGTGGAGCCGGGATTCGAGGGTGTAGCGCAGCTCGGCCGGGTCGGTGGCGGGGCTGCCGGCCCCGAGGCCGAGGTGGTAGAGCTGGACGTCCTTGTGGTCCCAGGCGATCTCGGCGCTGCGGGGTTCGGCGGCGAGGGCCTTGGCGGGGTCAATGGGCATCGACTTGCTGCTCCTTGGAGGTCCTTGGAGTGGAAGACCTCGGCGCGACCGTCCGCACCGTCGGTCACGCCGAGGCCGTGCGGGAACCGTTCCGTACGCGCCGATGTAGAACGCGTTCCAGTTCGGTGTCCCCCATGTATAGCGGAGGGGCCGGGCGTTGGGAACCCTCGTACGCCAGCGGTCTGACGGTACGTCAGTTACCTGTGGACGGGGCCTCCCGGGACATTTGTCACGGCCGGGTCCGTACGCCGGGACCTGCCGGACCCGGCCCCCCGCTCCGTACCTTCGGAGCATGACGAAGCAACCCGCGGCCGTCTTCGAGGCGGTCACCAAGACCTACGGCTCCGTCCGGGCCGCCGACGGCGTGGACCTCACCGTCCGGCGCGGCGAGACCCTCGCCCTGCTGGGGCGCAACGGCGCCGGGAAGTCCACCGTCATCAGCCTGCTGCTCGGCCTCGACGTCCCCGACGGCGGCCGGATCTCCCTGCTCGGCACCACCCCCGAGCGGGCCGTCCTCGCGGGCGGGGTCGGGGCGATGCTCCAGGAGGGCCGCGCCGTCTCCCGCGTCACCGTCCGCGAGCTCGTCGGCTTCGTCGCCCGGACCTACCCCCGGCCGATGCCCGTCGCCGACGCCCTCGCCCTCGCCGGGCTCACCGCCCTCGCCGACCGCCGGGTGGACCGCCTCTCCGGCGGCCAGGCCCAGCGGGTCCGGTTCGCCGTCGCGCTGGCCGGCAAGCCGGAGCTGATCGTCCTCGACGAGCCGACCTCCGCGCTCGACGTGGAGGCCCGCGGCGAGTTCTGGGAGGCCATGCACGGCTATGCCCGGCGGGGCAACACCGTCCTGTTCTCCACCCACCACCTGGAGGAGGCGGACTCCTTCGCCGACCGGATCGTCGTCCTCGACGCCGGCCGGGTCGTCGCCGACGGCACGCCCGAGGACCTGAAGCGGGCGGCCGGCGGGGCGCTCGTCTCCCTCGACCTGGGCGGCGCCCCCTCCGCGTACCTCTCCGAGCTGCCCGGGGTGACCGAGGTGGAGATCCGGGGCGACCGCGCCCGGCTCCGCACCGACGACTCCGACGCGACCGTGCGGGCGCTGGCCGCACGGGACGCCGTCCGGGGCCTCGAAGTCGCCCCGCTCACCCTGAACGACGCCTTCCTCGCCCTCACCCGCCCCCGCGCGGGCGCCGCCCCGGAACCGGAGCCGAGCCGATGAGCATCCCCGCACCCGTCCCCGCCCGCACCCCCGCCGCCGCGGCCCCGCCGGTCCTGTCGACCACCGCCGCCTACATCGGACTGGAGACCCGCCGTGCCCTGCGGGACCCCGGCTTCGTCATCTCCACCATCGGCGTCCCGGTCATGATGTACCTGCTCTTCACCAACCTCGGCGGGCAGGGCGACCCCGCCTACAGGACGGTCGCGATGGTGGGCATGGCCGCGTACGGGGCGATGGGCGCGGCCCTCTCGCTCGGCACCGGCGTCGCCGAGGACAAGTCCACCGGCTGGCTGCGGCAGCTGCGGATCACGCCGATGACCCCGCGCCGGGTCGTCACCGGGCGGGCCCTGACCGGCACCGTCGTGGTGCTGCCGGCGATCGCCGCCATCCTGCTGGCGGGCGGGCTGCTCAACGGCGTGCGGATGCCCCCCGCGCACTGGGCGGCGGTGGCCGTCGCGCTGTGGCTCGGCTCGCTGCCCTTCACCCTGCTCGGCCTCGGCAACGGCTACCGGCTTTCGGCGCAGACCGCCGGCGTGGTGAACGTGGCCTGCAACCTCGGCCTGGCGGTCGTCGGCGGCCTGTGGTTCCCCGTCTCGCTCTTCCCCGGCCGGCTGGCCGCGCTCTCCGCCTGGACGCCCACGAACCGCTTCGCGGAGCTGGGGGCGGCCCTGTCCGGGGGACACGCGCCGGCAGCGTCGTGCCTCGCGGTGATCGCCGGCTGGACGGTGCTCTTCGGCGGCTACGCGGCGGTCTCGTACCGTCGTTCCGCACGGACGGTCTGACGGGGGGCCCGGCATGCGGAACCGGTGGCGGAAGCGACGGCGGGAGAGGTGCGGGACCCGACAGGAGCGGGGCCCCAGCGGGCTCAGCCTCCTGCCGTGGCTGCTGATGGGGATGGGCTCGCTCTCCCACCTCGTCAGCGGCGAGGCCGCCAACCCCTGGCTGGGCATGGCCGGCCTGCTGGCCTTCAACACGCTGTACATCGCGATCGTCTTCCGCGCCTTCGACCGGTCCCGGCGCGAGACCACCGCCACCTGGGCCCTGCTGGGCGCCCTCGCCGCCGTCACCTTCGCCCTCGCGGCCGGCTACGGCCGCGAGTGGCTGCTACTCTTCCCGCTGCTCGGCCTGGCGCTCGGCGCGGTGGCGCGGGGCGGCCGGGAACTGCGGCTCCTCACCTTCCCCCTGGTCGCGGCGGTCGGCGTCGTCACCTTCTGGCGGGACGGCTGGAACTCCGTCGGGATCGTGTACGGGACCTTCATCTCGACCATGGTGACGGCGGCGATCCTCGCGCTGAACGAGACGGTCGGCGAACTGCGGGCCACCCGCGAGGAGCTGGCCCGGTCGGCGGTCGAGAAGGAGCGGCTGCGCTTCTCCCGCGACCTGCACGACCTGCTCGGCCACACCCTGTCCGTGATCGTGGTGAAGTCGGAGGCGGCCCGGCGGCTGGCCCCGCGCGACCTGGACGCGGCGCTCGGGCAGCTCGCGGACATCGAGTCGGTGGGCCGGCAGGCGCTCACCGAGATCCGGGAGGCCGTCACGGGCTACCGGGAGGGCAGCCTGGGCACGGAGCTGGACCGGGCGCGCGACGCGCTCTCCTCGGCGGACGTGGAGCCGGTGGTGCGGCGTTCGGGCCCGCCGCTGGAACCGGCCGCCGAGGCGCTGCTGGGCTGGGTGGTGCGGGAGGCGGCGACGAACGTGGTCCGGCACGCGGGCGCCACCCGCTGCGAGATCGTGGTGGCGAGCGGCCCGGAGCGGGTCCGGCTCACCGTCACCGACAACGGCCGCGGCCCGGCCGCCGGCACGCCGGGCAGTGGCCTGCGCGGCCTGCGCGAGCGCCTCTCCGCCGCCGGCGGCGCCCTCGCCGCGGGCCCGGCCCCGAACGGCGGCTTCCGCCTGACGGCGGAACTCCCGGTGACGGCGGGATCCCCGGAGCCCGGGGACCCGGACACGGCCGCGAGCCCGGACACGGTCGCGGACGGGGTCCCGGGCGCGGGCACCGCCTAGGCTTCCCCCGTGAACGAGATGCCGCGGGACCACCGGCCCGCCAAGTCCGTCCGGGTGCTCCTCGCCGAGGACCAGGGGATGATGCGCGGCGCGCTCGCGCTGCTGCTGGGGATGGAGCCGGACATCGAGGTCGTCGCCCAGGTCGGGCGGGGGGACGAGATCGTGGAGCGGGCGCTGCTGGCGCGGCCCGACGTGGCGCTGCTCGACATCGAGCTGCCGGGGCGGTCGGGCCTGGACGCGGCGGCGGAGCTGCGGGACGAGGTGCCGGACTGCCGGGTGCTGATCCTGACGACCTTCGGGCGGCCGGGGTACCTGCGGCGGGCGATGGAGGCGGGGGCGGCCGGGTTCCTGGTGAAGGACGGGCCGGTGGAGGAGCTGGCGGAGGCGGTCCGGAAGGTGCTGCGCGGCGAGACCGTGATCGATCCGGCGCTCGCCGCCGCCGCGCTCGGCGCGGGCCCGAACCCGCTGACGGCCCGTGAGCGGGAGGCCCTGTCGGCGGCGGTGGACGGCGCGACGATCGCCGACATCGCGGGCCGGCTGCGGCTGTCGGAGTCGACGGTGCGGAACTACCTGTCGTCCGCGATCGGGAAGACCGGCACCCGCAACCGGATGGAGGCGGCCCGGGCCGCCCGGCAGCAGGGCTGGCTCTGACGCCCCCGCTCCGGTCCCGGCCCTAGCCCTTCCGCGCCGGGCGCGGCAGCCAGAGGGCCATCAGGACGGCGGCGAAGAGGAGGACGCCGGTCGAGACGCGGAAGGCCATGGCGTAGCCGGGGACCAGGGAGAGGGCGTCCAGGGCGTCCGGGTCGTAGGAGCCGATGGCACCGGAGCCGGGGCCCGGGGGGACGTGGGTCGCGGCCGCCACCGTCGTCAGGGTGGCGAGGCCGAGGGCTCCGCCCATGGTGCGGGAGGTGTTGACCAGGCCGGAGACGAGGCCCGCGTCGCCGGGGGCGGCCCCGGAGGTGGCGAGGGTCGCGAGGGGCGTGGTGGCGAGGCCGATGCCGCCCATCATGAGGAGGCCGGGGCCGAGGATGGTGGTGAGGAAGGTCCCGTCGGCGGTCATCGTGGACTGCCAGGCGAAGCCCGCGGCGGCGACGAGGACGCCGGTGACGGCGAGGGCCCGGGCGCCGGTGACGGCCATCAGGCGGGGCGCGGCCTTGGAGCCGACGAGGACGGCCAGCGAGCTGGGGACGAGCGCGAGTCCGGCCTGGAGCGGGGTGTAGCCGAGGACGTTCTGGGCGTAGACCGTCATGAAGAACCACATGGCGAAGGAGCTCGCGCCGCACAGCATGATCCCGGCGTTGGCGGCGGACACGGCCCGGTTGCGGAAGATGCCGAGCGGGACGAGGGGTTCCTTCGTCCGCTTCTCGACGGCGGCGAAGACGGCGAGGAGCGCGAGGCCGCCGAGGAGCGGCAGGAGGGTCGCGGCGGAGGTCCAGCCGGCCATCTCTGTCTGCACGATGCCGTAGGCGAGGGTGGCGAGGCCGGCGGTGACGAGGACCGCGCCGGGCAGGTCCAGGCGGCGGCCGGCGGTGGCGCGGCCCTCGCGGATCCCGAGCGCGGCGGCGGCCAGCAAGGCGAGGCCGAGGGGGGCGTTGACGAGGAGGACCCAGCGCCAGTTCAGCAGGTCGACGAGGAGGCCGCCGACGAAGCCGCCCGCGGCGCCGCCGGCCGCGCCGACCGCCGTCCAGGTGGCGATGGCCCGGGTGCGGGCGGCGCCGGCGGGGACGGCGGAGGTGACGAGGGTGAGGGTGGCCGGGGAGAGGGCCGCCGCGCCGAGTCCCTGGGCGGCGCGGGCGCCGATGAGCCAGACGCCCTCCGGGGCGATGCCGCCGACGACCGAGGCGGCGGTGAAGAGGCCGAGGCCCGCCAGGAACATGGTCTTGCGCCCGTACAGGTCGGCCGCCCGGCCGCCGAGCAGCATGAAGCCGGCGAAGGCGATCGAGTAGGCGTTGATCACCCACTGGAGGCCGAGGGAGGAGAGGTCGAGGTCGGCCCTGATCGACGGCAGTGCCACGTTCATGACCGACACGTCGAGGACGACGAGGAACTGCCCGGCGCAGGCGACGAGGACGACGAGCCAGGGGCGGGGGGTGCGTATGGAGGAGCGGGTCGGGGTGGATCCGGTGGCGGAGTCGGTCTGCGGCATGGCCGTCATGGTCGCAGACCGGCTCCGCCCCGTACATGCGGCAAGGGTCCTACGACCCGCGCCGGACCTCTACGCCTTGCGGAGGAGGGTGACCACCGCCGCGCCGCCGAGGCCGATGTTGTGGGCGAGGCCGACGCGGGCCCCGGTGACCTGGCGGCCGCCGGCCTCGCCGCGGAGCTGCCAGACCAGTTCGGCGGCCTGGGCGAGGCCGGTGGCGCCGAGGGGGTGGCCCTTGGAGATGAGGCCGCCGGAGGGGTTGACCACCCATCGGCCGCCGTAGGTGGTGGCGCCGGATTCGACGAGCTTGCCGGAGGCGCCGTCCTCGCACATGCCGAGGGCTTCGTAGGTGAGGAGTTCGTTGACGGAGAAGCAGTCGTGGAGCTCGATGACGTCGACGTCCTCGATGCCGAGTCCGGAGGTCTCGTAGGCCTGCCAGGCGGCCGCCCGCGACATGGGGCGGCCGACGGCGTCGATGCAGGAGCCGGAGGCGAAGGACTCGCCGGTGTCGGTGGTCATGGCCTGTCCGGCGATCTCCACGGCCCGCGCCTCCAGGCCGTGGGCGGCGGCGAAGCGTTCGGAGACGACGAGGGCGGCGGCGGCGCCGTCGGAGGTGGGCGAGCACTGGAGCTTGGTGAGGGGGCGGTGGACGGTCCTGGCGGCGAGGATCTCGTCGACCGAGTGGACGTCCTGGAACTGGGCGTTCGGGTTGCGGGAGGAGTGGAGGTGGTTCTTGGCGGCGACGGCGGCGAGCTGCGCCTCGGTGGTGCCGTACCGCTCCATGTGCTCGCGGGCGGCGTTGCCGAAGATCTGGGCGGTGGGCGGGGAGGCCTCGAAGCCGTGGGCGGCGGCCATGATGCCGTAGTGGCGGGCGACGGGGGAGGTCGCGAAGTCGCCGGCCCCGCCCGCCCCGCCGCCGAGGGAGCCCCTGCTCATCTTCTCGAAGCCGAGGGCGAGGACGCAGTCGGCGATGCCGCCCTCGACGAGCTGCCGGGCGGTCATGAGGGCGGTGGAGCCGGTGGCGCAGTTGTTGTTGAGGTTGTAGACGGGCAGGCCGGTGAGGCCGAGTTCGTAGACGGCGCGCTGGCCGGCGGTGGAGGCCTGGAAGCAGTAGCCGACGGCGGCCTGTTCGACCTTCTCGTACGGGATGCCGGCGTCGGCGAGGGCGGCGGTGCCGGCCTCGCGGGCCATGTCCCAGTACTGCCAGTCGCGGGTCTCGGGCTTCTCGAACTTCGTCATGCCGACGCCGGCGACGTACGACTTCATGGCGTGCCCTCTCAGTCCCTGGGGAGGCCGAGCAGCCGCTCGGCGACGACGTTGAGCTGTACCTGTGTGGTGCCGCCGGCGATGGTGAGGCAGCGGGACATGAGCACCCCGTGGACGGCGGCCGTGCCGGCTCCCTCGCGGACCGCTCCGGCGGGGCCGAGGAGTTCGAGGGCGAGTTCGGCGGTCTTCTGCTGGTGGAGCGTCTGGACGAGCTTGCGGACGCTGGCGCCCGCGCCGGGTTCGAGGCCGGACACCTGGAGGAGGGTGGTGCGCAGGCCGATGCAGGCCAGCGCGTGGGCCTCGGCGAGGAGGGCGCCGGTGCGGGCGCGGACGGAGCCGTCGGCCTCGGCGGACGCCTTGATGAGCGCTTCGAGGCCGGTGTCGAAAACGACCTGGTCGGCCATGTGGACGCGTTCGTTGCCGAGGGTGTTGCGGGCGACCCGCCAGCCGTCGTTCACCTCGCCGACGACGGCGTCGGCGGGGAGGACGGCGCCGTCGAACCAGACCTCGTTGAAGAGGGAGTCCCCGGTGATCTCCTTGAGGGGCCGGATGTCGATGCCGGGGGTGTTCTTCATGTCGACGAGGAAGTACGTGAGCCCCCGGTGCTTGGGGGCGTCCGGGTCGGTGCGGGCGAGGAGGATGCCGAAGTCGGCCCACTGGGCGGCGCTCGTCCACACCTTCTGGCCGGTGATCCGCCAGCTGCCGTCCCCGGTGCGTTCGGCGCGGGTGCGCAGGGAGGCGAGGTCGGAGCCGGCGCCGGGCTCGGAGAAGAGCTGGCACCAGCGCCGCTCGCCGCGGAGGGTGGGCCCGAGGTGGCGTTCCTGCTGTGCGGGGCTGCCGTGGGCGAGGAGGGAGGGGACGACCCAGGTGGCGATGCCGAGTCCGGCGACGGTGATCCCGGCGTCGTCGAGTTCGCGCTGGACGGCGAGCTGCTGGAGCGGTCCGGCGCCGAGGCCGTAGGGCTCCGGGAGGTGCGGGGCGGCGTGACCGGTGGGGGCGAGGGCGCGGCGGGCGGCGGCGGGGTCGAGTCCGGCGGCGACGGCGACGGCTTCGCGGGCGGCGGCGCGGTACGGCTCCGCGGCGGGCGGCAGGTCGAGGCGCAGCGCGCGGCGCAGGCCGGTGGCGGCGTGCCGGAGGGCGTCGAGGCGGAAGCGGTCGCCGGTGCCGAGGAGCTGGCGGGCGACGAGGGCGCGGCGGAGCAGGAGGTGGGCGTCGTGCTCCCAGGTGAAGCCGATGCCGCCGAGGACCTGGATGCAGTCCTTGGCGCAGCCGTACGCGGCGTCGAGGGCGGTGGCGGCGGCGAGGGCGGCGACGAGGGGCCGGGCGGGGTCGTGGGTGGCGCGAGCGGCGTCCCAGGTGAGGGCGCGGGCCTGTTCGAGCCGGACGAGCATGTCGGCGCAGAGGTGTTTGACGCCCTGGAACTGTCCGATGGGCCGGCCGAACTGCTCGCGGGTGCGGGCGTGTTCGGCGGCGGTCTCGACGGCGCGGGCGGCGGTGCCGCAGGCGTCGGCGGCGAAGAGGACGGCGGCGAGGTCGTGGACGAGCCCGGTGTCGAGGGCGAGGGTCCGGCAGGCGGGCACGGGGAGGGCGGCGGCGGTGACCTCGGCGGTGGGCCGGGTGGGGTCGGCGGAGGCGTGGGCGCGGACGGCGGGGCCGGTGCCTTCGGGGCCGTTCGCGTCGACGGCGAGCCAGACGGTGCCGTCGGCGGTGGCGGCCTGGAGGAGGAGCAGGTCGGCCTGGGCGGCGCCGAGGACGGGCGGCGCGGTGCCGTCGAGGAGGTGGCCGTCGTCGGTGCGCACGGCGGTGAGGGTGCCGGTGCCGCCGAGGGCGACGGCGCCGGTCCTGCGGCCTTCGGCGAGGTCGGCGAGGAGCGTGCCGTGGGCGGCGGGGCCCGCGCGGTGGAGGAGTTCGGCGGCGAGGACGGAGGGGAGGTAGGGGCCGGGGAGGAGGGCCCGGGCGGTCTCCTCGACGACCACGGCGAGGTCGTCGAGGCCGCCGCCCCCGCCGCCGTGCTCCTCGGGGACGTGGATCCCGAGGAGCCCCTGCGCGGCGGCGGCGTCCCAGTGGCCGGGCCGGCCGGCCGGCGGCTCGGGCGCGTCGAGCCACCGGCGGAGCTCCTCGGGGGGCGCGGCGCGGGTGAGCCAGGCGCGGACGGACCGGGCGAGGTCCCGCTGTTCGTGCGTGATGGCGATGCCCATGGCGCGCAGACTAGAACACGTTCCATTCTGACGGAAGGTCAGATACGGGTCGGACGCGGGGTGGATCGCGGGCTCCGCGCGCCTCGCCGGTCGCCACCGGCCGCCGTCAGTCGCCGTCCGGCGCACCCTCCGGGGCCGCGTCCGCCGGCTTCGTCAGCAGGATCTCCCGGGCCTGCTCGGCCGCGCGCACGATCCCCTCGCTGACGAAGTCCATGAAGCGGGCGACGTTCTCCAGGCGGGCGGCGGCCGGGGTGCCGGGGCCGAGGACGGCGACGCCCTGGCGGGCGATCTCGACCATCTGCTCGTTGGCCTTGGCGGCGGCGATCATCGACTGGTACCAGAGCTCGTCGTCGACGATGTAGCGCTCGCGGCGCCGGTCGTCGCGCTCGCGGCGGATGAGGCTCTGCCCCTCCAGGAAGGCGATGGCCTTGGAGACGGAGCCCGCGCTGACCTGGAGCCGCTCGCCGAGTTCGCCGGCGGTGAGGCTGCCCGCGTCGGTGGCGTAGAGGGCGGCGAGGACGCGGGCCGTCATGCGGGGCAGGCCACCCTGCATGAAGACGGTGGCGAACGCCTCCTCGTAGTCGCGCACGGCCGCCGCGTCGCGCCCGTCGGCCCGCACGGCCGGCGCGGCGTCGCCGCTGCCGGGCCGGCGTCGCCGGGCGCGGCCCTCTGTGGCGCGGTGGGCCAGGTCGGGGCGGTAGGCGGTGGGGCCGCCGTTGCGCATCACCTCGCGCGTGACGGTGGAGGTGGGCCGTTCGAGCCGCCGGGCGATCTCCGCGTAGGCGAGCCCGTCGGCCAGCCCCAGCGCGATCTGCTGGCGTTCCTGCTGGGTGAGTCTGCCTCCCGGCATCGCGGATTCCCTTCGTCCGTGCGCCGCGTTCGTGCGCGACGGGCCCAGCATAGCGTTCACCGCTCAGCCATTGCAACGCACAGGCATATGCCGTTGCGTCAATTTACACTTCATTGCAATGAAATTGCCGCTCTGAGCTGCACGCACGCCATTCCAGTGCAACGAAGCTGTTGTCGAGAAGTGGAAAGCAACGTAGCTTTTTCCATGTCGGAAACGCCGACGCCGCTTCAGAGGAGCAGACATCATGCAGACCTTCGCCGCCACCGCCCCGATCGCCGCCGTCGTCGCCGTCCCGGCCGGCAGCCTCCGCTTCATCGCCGCCGACCGCGCCGACGCGACCGTGGAGGTCCGTCCCTCCAGCCCCGCGAAGTCCCGTGACGTGAAGGCCGCCGAGGCGGTCGACGTCTCGTTCGCCGACGGGGTGCTGCGGATCACCGCCCCCGAGGCGAAGAACCAGCTCTTCGGCGCCTCCGGTTCCGTCGAGATCACCGTGCGGCTCCCGGCCGGCTCCTCCGTCGAGGGCCGGGCCGCCGCCGGGGAGCTGCGGGGCGTCGGCCGGCTCGGGGACGTCGTCTTCGAGGCCGCCCAGGGCTCGGTCAAGCTCGACGAGGCCGCGAGCGCCCGCCTCGCCCTCCAGGACGGCCCCCTCGCCATCGGCCGCCTGACCGGCTCCGCCGAACTCACCACCGCCCGCGGCGACCTGCGGATCGCCGAGGCCACGGCCGGTTCGGTGGCGCTGAGCACCCTGTCCGGCTCGATCTCGGTCGGCGCCGCCCGCGGTGTCGCCGCGACCCTCGACGCCGGCACCTCCTACGGCCGCGTCAGCAACGGCCTGCGGAACGCCGAGGGCAAGGGCGCCGGCCTCGCCATCCGCGCCACCACCTCGCACGGCGACATCACCGCCCACAGCAACTGAGACCGCCGCCGCCCGCATGGCGCCCCGCACGACCCGCACGACCCCCGCGGCCCGGGCCGGGACTCACGTCCCGCCCGGGCCGAAGCGGTTCCGGTACGCCGACGGGGACAGCCCCGTCTCGCGGCGCACCAGGGTCCGCAGATGGGCCGCCGTGCCGAGCCCGCTCGCCCGCGCCACCACGTCGAGCCGGGCCTCCCCCCGCTCCAGGAGCCGACGGGCCAGCGTCACCCGCTCCCCCGTCAGCCAGGCCAGCGGCGTCGTGCCCAGCTCCGCCCGGAAGCGCCGGTGCAGGGTCGCCGGGCTGACGGCCGCCCGCGCGGCGAGGTCGGCCACGGTCAGCGGCCGGTCGAGACGCTCCTGCGCCCAGGCGAGCACCGGCGCCAGCGACTCCTCGGGGACCTCCGGCACCGGCCGCTCGATGAACTGCCGCTGCCCGCCGTCCCGGTGGGCGGCGAAGACGAGCCGTCGGCTCACCGCGCTCGCCACCTCCGCCCCGTGGTCGCGCCGCACCACGTGCAGCCCCAGGTCGAGGGCGGCCGCGCTGCCCGCCGCCGTGAGGATGTCGCCGTCGTCGACGAACAGCACGTCCTCCTCCAGGCGCACGGCCGGGAACCGTGCCCGGAAGGCGTCCGCCCACTGCCAGTGCGCGGTCGCCCGCCGCCCGTCCAGGACACCGGCCTCCGCGAGCGTGAAGGCCCCGCTGCAGAAGCCGACCAGCCGCGCCCCCCGCGCGTGCGCCCGCCGGATCGCGTCGAGCACGGCGGGGCGGCGCGGCACGGCCACGTCGGGCCGGTTGGGCACGATGACCGTGTCGGCGGTGTCGGCCGCCTCCAGGCCCCGCACCCCGGTCAGCGTGAAGAACCCGTCCCGCATGAGGGTCTCCGGCTCCGGCGAGCAGAGCCGGAAGTCGTAGAGCAGCTCCCGCCCCTCGCCCAGCTCCGGCCTGCGCAGCCCGAAGACCTCGCTGGCGCAGCCCAGCTCGAAGGGGTTGGAGTTGGCGTCGACGATCACGACGACCCGGTGGAGGGCGGGCGGGTGCGTGGCCGGCTGCGAGGATCCTTGCGACATGTGCGATTCCTAGCACTCCCGCCGGGGCCGCCGCCACGACGAGGATCACCCCATGACCAGCAACGAACCCATGACCGGCAACGGGCCCGTCGCCCTCGCCGCCGCCCTCGCCTCCTTCGACGCCCTGTGGAGCCCCCGGATCGTCACCCGCGTCAACGACTACGACGTGCGCGTGGCCAAGGTCGAGGGCGAGCACCTGTGGCACGCGCACGACGACACCGACGAGTTCTTCCTCGTCCTCGACGGCGAACTGTCGATCGCGCTCCGCGAACCGGCCGGCGAGCGCACGGTCCACCTCCCGAAGGGCTCGGTCTTCACCGTCCCCCGGGGCGTCGAGCACAAGCCGTCCGCCCCCGGCGGCGCGTCGATCCTCCTCTTCGAGCCCACCGGCACCTCCACGGTCGGCGACCGCCACGACCCGGTCCCGGCCCACGTGGACGCGACGACGGGCCACACCCTCGAACGGTGATCACGTCGCGCATGACCCGCACCCGGTCGGCGGTTTCAGCCGGGGTTCGTCCTCGGAGCGGCCCGCCGGGCACACCCGGGCCGGCCCTCCGCCGAGGCCCAGGCGGCGCCACCCGCGCCGAGCAGAGCGCCGATCAGTCCGGCGACGACGGCGGTCCGCGCGCCCCGGCCGCGCGGGAGGCGCGCCGCCGGGAACCTCCGCCGCCCCGCGTTCTCCTCCGCGCTCACGCCGCTCCCCCGCGTTGTCAGTGGCCGCTGTCACGATAACGGCGGCTGGACATCACTACCGAGAGAGGGCGTGCGCGCCATGGGGACTTGGGACATCGGTCCGTTCGACAACGACACCGCGGCGGACTTCTCGTACCGCGTGGACGAGGCGGCCGAGGGGACGAGGGCGGAGGTGCTGCGGGCGGCGTTCCGGGAGGTGACCGGGACCGGGGAGGAGTACCTGGACGCGGACCTGTCGATGGAGGCGATCGCCTCGGCGGCGCTGGTGGCGGCGCAGTGCCCGGGCGGGGAGCCGGTCACGACCTCGTACGGCCCGAAGAAGCCGCTGGGGGCGCTGCCCGAGGAGCTGCGGGCGGAGGCCGTCGCCGCGCTTGACCGGGTGCTGGCCGAGCCGTCCGAGCTCCTGGAGCTGTGGGAGGAGTCGGACGGCGAGGAGTGGAAGGCGGGGGTGCGGAAGCTGCGGGGCGTGCTGGCGGGGGCCTGACCTTTCCCCCTCGGGGCGGGGCGACACGGGCGGGGCGACCCGGGGGGACGACACGGGCGGGGCGAGGGCCGACGCCCGGGGGCCGGGGGCCGTGCCCGGGAACGTGCCGGAGCGGTCCGGAAGCCGCTTGGACTTCCGTGCGGGTTGTTGGATCCTCGGCCTCCGGTACTGCTCCGACGGCCGCGAAACCCGATCATGGGGCCATGACCTCCGCAGCCGAAGCCGGTGCCCTGCCCCTCTCCCTGGAGTGGGTGGTGCCGCCCTCCACCTGGTCCTTCGACGGCGACGGCGGCGTCCTGACCGTCACCGCCGCGCCCCGCACCGACCTGTTCACCGACCCCCTGGACGGCACCCGGCGCCAGGACGCCGCGCTCGCCCTGACCGTGCCTCCGGAGGGCGACTGGCAGTGGTCGGCCCGGCTCCGGGTCGGCCTGCGGGACGCGTGGGACGCCGGCGCGCTCCTCGTCCACGCCGACGACGACCATTGGGCGAAGCTGACGTTCGAGCAGGCGCCGGACGGGACTCCGGGCGTCTTCTCCGTCGTGACCCGCGGCCGCTCGGACGACGCGATCGCCGCCCCGGTCGCCGTGGACGCGCTGTGGCTGCGGATCAGCCGGACCGGCGACCGCTTCGCCTTCCACTCCTCCGAGGACGGGGAGAAGTGGAGCCTGGTGCGGCAGTTCACGCTCGGCGCCCCGGGCCCCGTACGGGTCGGCATCGGCGCGCAGTCGCCTGTCGGAGGGGGCTGCCGGGCCGACTTCGACTCCCTCCGCCTCGCCCCGACCGCCCTGGCCCACCTGTTCGACGGACGGTGAGCCCTCCGCGCGTTACGCTCCCCCGCGTGACGGGCATCGGAGCGTGGCGCGCGGAGGTCGTCGGCCATCGGCGGGCGGAGGGCCCGCCCCCGTACGACCGGGACCGCCGCCGGGGCGAACCGCTCGCCCGGCGCGACGGGTTCGCCGTCCACGGCGAGCGGGGCGCGGTCCGGGCGACCGGCCCCGACGGCCGCACCCTCTGGACCCACGCCTTCGCCGGCCGCCCCAACGCCGCGCACGTATCCGGCGGCCGGGTCCTGGTCACCACCGACTCGCTGGAGTACACCCCGTGGGGCTTCCTCGGCCCGGCGTACCTCCTCGACCTGGCCGACGGCCGGCTCGTCGCCGAGCTGCGCGGCGAGCGCGGGGCCGCGCGCGGCGGCGGCCGTTTCCTGCTGGGCCTGGAGGGCTACGGCGTCTTCGAGACCGTCGCGTACGACCGGGACGGCGTCGAGACGGACCGCTGGGCCTCGTACGGGCACTACGTCGTCGGTACGGGCGTCCGCGTGGTCGAGGCGGACCGGCGGCACCCGACCCGCAACCGGGTCGTGCGGCTCCTGCCCGGCGGCACGGTCTCCCCCGGCCCCGCGCTGGCCGACTCCCAGCCGCCGGAGCCGGTCGTCCTCCCGGACGGCACGATCCTCGTCCTGGACGGCCACGTGCTCCGCGCGGTGGACCGGGACCTCGTTCCCACCACCCTGGCGGAGCTGACGCCCCTCACCGGCGGCCGGACGATCCGGTCCCTCCGGTGGGACGGGAAGCGGCTGGTCGCGACCGTCGCGGAACCCCGCGCCGACGACCCGGCCCGCTACACCGTCGACACCTGGACCTTCCGCCTCACGCCCGCCGGCGCCGGTCCCTGACCGCGAGCACGACCGACGCGACGGTCGCGCCGACGGCGGTGACCGCGAGCAGGAGCAGCCCCGGGTTCACCCACACCGGCACGATCTCCTCCCCCGCGCAGACCAGACTCACCGGCAGCGCACCGCTGGAGTCGGGCACCGCCATGTGCCCGGCGTTGAACCAGCAGGCGTCCTCGGGCTGGAGGAACGGCAGGTACGACAGCCCGTACACGTGCAGCGCCCCGCCGAGGAGGTAGGCGAGGACGGCGGTCCAGGCGGCCTTCCTGGCGGGTGTACGCCGGGGGCGGGGCGGCCCCGGCAGTCCGGCGTTCTCCCGCCGGGCCCGGACCAGCCCCACGTACGTGATCCCCGCCCACGTCGGCAGGACGAGGGCGAGGATCACCATCCCCACGAGGGTCGCCACGGGTCAGCGCCCGAGGCGCCCCTCGGCGGCGGCGCTCACGAACGCCGTGAAGGCGGCGGGCGACGCGAGGAAGGCGGGCCCTTCGGGGTTCTTGGAGTCGCGGACGGCGACGTGGGCGGCGAGATCGGCGACCTCGATGCACTGGCCGCCGTTGTCACCGCTGTACGAGGATTTACGCCAGGCGGCGGTGCCGAGGGGAGCGCATTCGATGCAGTCTCCACCGTTGTCGCCGCTGTACGAAGACTTACGCCAGCGCGCTCCCGCCAGACTCTGGTTGGTCTCCATAGTGCTCCTCCATGACGCGGGTGATCAGCGCGGACGAATCCTCCACGGACAAAGCCGCCGCTCGGAGGTGATCGTAACGGAGCGCCCCCTCCTTGAACGCAGCTGAATCCACGGTCATATGCCCCTGCACGAAGTCCTCGGTGTAGACGAGGTCGGGATCGTCCGCGAAGCGAAGGAGATTGAAGGAGCCGTGCGACCCTGCGTGCGCACCCACCTCGAACGTAAGGATCTGGATCTTCACCCACTCTCGTTCCTGCACGTCCAACAGATGGCTCAGTTGCTCCCGCATCACCTCCCGTCCGCCGACTTCCTGGCGCAGGGCCGCCTCGCTCATGACGACCCAGAGCAGTGGCGGGTTTTCGCGGTCCATGATCCGCTGGCGCTCGATGCGGGCGGCGACCAGTCCGTCGAGGTCGCGCTCGAACCGGGCCCCCATGAGGGCCCGGGCATACCCTTCCGTCTGAAGCAGCCCATGCACCAACTGCGCCTGGAAAGAGCACAGGTACGTCGCCTTCGCCTCCATCTCCGCGTACGGTCTGAACCACGACGGCAGTTGGCTCTTCAAGACCAGCCCCACCAGCCTGGTGAAGAACCCGCCCGTCATCAGCGCCGCGTCCAGCCGCTCCGAGAACTCCCTGGTCGGGACCTTTCTCGCGGTTTCGATCTGGCCGATCAGCGAGCCGGTGCAGTAGAGGATCTCGCCGAGCTGGGACTGGCTGAGTCCCGCTTCCTCTCTCAGCCGGCGGAGTTCGTAGCCGTAGTAGTCCAGCGGCGAGGCGCTGGGATCGAGGCTGCGGATGTTGACCAAGACGAGGTCACCCCCCCTTGCGTACGCACCGTGGCGTTGCGTTCAGTCCGTAGCCGAGCGTAACGAAGCTGCTCCACGCTGGGGGCATGAACGAACCAACAGACTTGCATCCTGCGGCACTTGAGGCCAGCTACCGGATGGGCTTCACCGTGGGTGAGCACTCGGCGCGCCACATGCGCCGCATCCTGCGCATGTTCCTCACACGGTGGGCACTCGACCGGGTGTCCGATTCCGCCGAGCTGGCGCTGACCGAGCTGGTCGCGAACGTCGTGCGGCACGTCCCCGGGCGCCGCTGCTCAGTGCTGTTCCTGCGGGAGCCGTACGGGCTGCGGGTGGAGGTCGCGGACGGGGTGGCGGGCGCGCTGCACGCGAAGGTGCCGGACGGGGCGGCGGAGGGCGGGCGGGGGCTCGTGGTGGTGGAGGGCGTGACGGACCGGTGGGGGGTGGAGGAGCGGAGGGACGGGAAGACGGTGTGGTTCGAGTGCGACGGGTAGGGCACGATGGGCGCCCGTACCGACGTACTACTCGCCAGTAGGAGACCGCCATGTCCGAGCCCCGTCCCGAGATCCTTGCCGCGTTCGAGGCGGCGAAGGGGTTCATGCCCGTCGGCGAGGGCCTGGCGCTGTACGCGGCGGCGGCCGAGGCCGGGAAGCTCGGGCTGCCGCTCCTGGAGGTGGGGACGTACTGCGGGCGCTCCACGATCCTGCTGGCGGACGCGGCGCGGGAGGCGGGGACGGTCGCGGTGACGGTGGACCACCACCGGGGCAGCGAGGAGCAGCAGCCGGGGTGGGAGTACCACGACCCGACGGTGGTGGACCCGGAGGTCGGCGCGATGGACACGCTGCCGACCTTCCGGCGGACGCTGCGGAAGGCGGGCCTGGAGGACCACGTGATCGCGGTGGTGGGGCGCAGCCCGCAGGTGGCGAAGGTGTGGGGCGGGGAGCTGGGGCTCGTCTTCATCGACGGCGGGCACACCGACGAGCACGCGACGAACGACTACGAGGGCTGGGCCCCCCGGGTCGCCCCCGGGGGCCTGCTGGTGATCCACGACGTCTTCCCGGACCCGGCGGACGGCGGGCAGGCGCCGTACCGGATCTATCTGCGGGCCCTGGAGTCCGGGGAGTTCGAGGAGGTCTCGGTCACGGACTCGCTGCGGGTGCTGCGCCGGGTCTCCTGAATTCCGCCGAGCGGGTCACTTCCGCCAGAAGAGGTGGCGGGTGACCCCGCTCGGGCTCGGGACGACGTCCAGGTGGTAGCGGTCGGTGAGGTCCTCGGGCGCGTCCCAGAGCTTGAGGCCGGTGCCGAGCTTCACCGGGGAGACGACCACGTGGAGGGTGTCGACGAGGCCGGCGTCCAGGAACGAGCGGATCGTCGTCACCCCGCCGCCGAGGCGGACGTCCTTGCCGTCGGCCGCCCCCTTCGCCCGCTCCAGGGCCGTCGCCGGGTCGGCGTCGAGGAAGTGGAAGGTGGTGTCGGAGAGGGTGAGGGACGGGCGCGGGTGGTGGGTGAGGACGAAGACCGGGGTGTGGAACGGCGGCTCCTCGCCCCACCAGCCCTTCCACTCCTCGTCCTGCCAGGGGCCGCGCACGGGGCCGAACTTGTTGCGGCCCATGATCTCCGCGCCGATGTTGTGGTGGAAGTCGCGGACCAGGTGGTCGTCGAGGCCGCGGCTGCCGCCGGGGTCGGTGCGGTTGGGCCAGCTGGCGGTGGCTCCCGCCCAGGCGAAGAGCCGGCCCGGGTCGACGTGGCCGAAGGGGCGTTCCAGCGTCTGGTCCTCGCCGGCGGCGATGCCGTCGGCGGAGACGTTGAAGTTCTGGACCTTCAGCAGCTGGGTCCTGGGCCGGGGGCCGGCGGTCATGGGATTCCTCCTCGCTCGGGTGTTCCGCAGTCATGACTGCCCGGACGGCCCGAACTCATCGCGGGGACGCGCACTCGTCGCGCGGACGCGTACGCTACTCAAAGGGGTCGAGGTGTAGTACTACGGACGGAGTGGTGTCATGGCGAGACGGAACGACGAGCGGCGCGCCGCGCTCGTGGACGCCGCGATCGAGGTGCTGGCCGCGGAGGGCGCCCGCGGGCTGACCTTCCGCGCGGTGGACGCCGCGGCGGGGGTGCCCACCGGCACCGCCTCCAACTACTTCGCGAGCCGCGACGAACTCCTCACCCAGGCCGGCGCCCGGGTCTACGAACGGCTCCGGCCCGACGACGCGGCCATGGAGGAGACCCGGACGGCGCCCCGGGACAAGGAGACGTACACCCGGATCATGCGCGAGCTGGTCGGGCGGATCTCCGCCTTCCGCACCGGCTACCTCGCCCTGCTGGAACTGCGCCTGGAGGCCACCCGCCGGCCCGCGCTCCGCTCGGTCCTGACCGAGCGGGTGCGGGCCGACGTCGAGGCCAACGTGGCCTTCCACGAGTCCTCCGGCCTCCCCGGCGACGCCACCTCCGTCAAGCTGCTGATCCTCACCCTGAACTGGCTGGTCGTGGAGCAGCTGACCCTCCCCGACGTCTTCTCGGAGGAGGAGCGGGACGCGCTGGTGGCGGCGGCGGTGGACCGGATCGTGGACGGGTACTGACCGCCCCCGTCAGAAGTTCGACGTCACGTAGAGGCAGTTGGTGTAGGTGTACCCCGGCTCGATGACCGCCTTGCTGTCCTTGGTCTCGCCCGCCGACGACAGGCCGCCGGACCGCCGCTGGAGGAAGTAGTACGTGCCCGCCGGCAGCTGGAGCGTCGCCTTCGGGTACTTCGAGGACGGGCCGCCGCAGGGCTTGGCGTCCGGGTCGACGGCTTCGCGGATGCCGCCGTAGTTGGTGCAGGTGCCGCACCCCCTGAGGGTGATCTTGCCGGTGACCGGGCCGGTGTAGAGCAGTTCGACGGAGTCCTTGCCGTCGTTGCTGACCACCATCGGCATGCGGGAGCCGCCCGGCACCGTCGCCGGCGGCAGCTTCTTCCCCGCGGCCGGCTCGTGGTCCGCGATCTGCGCGGCGATCGAGATCGTCCGGGCGTGCGCGGTCTGCGGGCTGTCCGGATAGTCCTTGGCGTACCGGTCCATCGTCTTCACGGCGTCGGAGTACTCCTCGTCGCGGAACTGCTTGGTGCCGCAGGAGAAGACGCCCTTCTGGATCGCCCGGGCCGCGTCCGCGACCGGCCCGCCCAGCTCGTAGCCCTGGAGCGCGGCGACGTCGGACCGCCGGGTCCGCACCTCCTCGGTGGTGGCGCACGGGTCGGACGCGCTGCCGTCGGAGAGCGGGGCCGCCGCCTTCCGCAGGCCGTCGCCGACCAGCTTCCCGGCCTTGCCGACGTACGGCGAATCGGGGAAGGTCGAGGCCAGCTCGGTGAAGGCCTCGTGGGCGGGCTTGGTCGCCTCGCGGCCCAGCTCGCCCGCGCCGCACTCGTACAGCGACTGCGCCAGCGGCTCGTCGAAGCCGTCCGCGCGGTCCCCCAGCACCTTCGCGTCCACGGTGTCCGGGAGCGAGCGCAGGTGCTTGAGCGGATCGACCGCCTCGCAGTACTTCTTGTCCGCGTACGGCTTCGACACGGACGTGACGTACGCGTCCAGGCGCTCCGGCACCAGCTTCCCGGCCCGGGAGTCCGGGTGGTCGAGCGCCAGCTTCTCGTACGTGTCCAGCGCCGTGGCGTAGTCGCTCTCGGCGAGGTCGAAGCGGGTGCCCTCCTTGGCCTTCACCAGCGCGTCGGCCGTGCCGAGCCGGGCCAGCAGGGACTGCTGGAACGCCTCCTCGCGGGCCTCGTCGCGGGCTGCCCCGTACGCGACGGCGCCGCCGGCCGGCACGGCGAGCAGCACGACGGCGAGCGGCAGCACCAGGCGGCGGGCCGCGTCCCCCACCGAGAGCCGCGCCCGCAGGCCCCGGCGGGCCCCGTCGGCGGCGGCGGCGAGCAGCACGGCCCCGTACCCGGCGAGCACGCCGGCCGGCACCCCGTCCGCGTCCGCCGGAAGCGCGAGCAGCAGCAGCGCCGCGGTGGCGGCCCAGCAGACCGCCGCCCAGATCCACTGGCGCAGCAGGACGTAGCCGAGCCCGAGGCAGGAGAGGTTCAGCAGCCCGACGGCCACGGCCTGGAGCGGCCGGCTCTCGCCCTGCCCGCCCCCGCCGCCGGGGGCGAAGGCCGGCGGGGCGGAGGGCGGCGGCGGAAGCGTCCCCGCCCCCGCCCATCCGGGCGCGGTCCCGGGCGCCTGCCCGTACCCCTGCCCGTACGTCCCGCCCCCGCCGAAGCCGGCCCCGAAGCCACCGGCGGACGGCCCGAACCCGGAACCGCCCGCATCCGGGGCCCCGCCGGCGCCCGAGGACGGCCCGAAACCAGGACCGCCCGCGCCCGGGGACCCCTCGGCCCCGGAAGGCGGCCCGAAACCGGAAGCGCCCGCGCCCGAGGCCCCCTCGGCGCCGGAGGACGCGGCCGCGCCGGCCGACCCCCCGTTCTGCCCCGGAGCCTCCCAGGGCGCCGGAGCGGGCAGCCGGAAGGACCCCGTGGGCGTGGGCTGCGGCGCGGTCTGCGGCGGCACGGCCGCCGGAGGCGCCGCTTCGCCGGACCTCGGGTCGGCGGGCACGGCGTCCCTCGGCGGCGCGTCCGCCGGTACGGCGTCCCGGGGCACCGCGTCCGCCGGTACGGCGTCCCTCGGCGTCGCGGGCGTGCCGGCGGCGGGGCCCGTGGCCCCGCCGCCGGGTCTGATCCTGACCGTCTCGCCGGAGGCGGCGGGCGGTTCGCCGCCGGGGCCCGGCTTGCTCAGGTCGAGCTTCGGCTGCTCGTCCCGGGGACGTGCGTCGTTCGGTTCTTCCCCCACCGGCTCCCCCTCGTGGGTCCAGGCGCGGTGACACCCCCACGCCGCTCCGGGGACCTACCCTTCACCCGCGCAGGACACGCGTCCACCGGTTTGCGGATGCGGTGACCCAGCCGGTACATCCGGTCCGCGGTTTCGGCCGGGGAAGGGCCTAGAGTCGCTGGGTGCCGTACGACCACAGGAACCCCGTGACCCGCTCCCTGCCCGCCGCCCTGGCGGCCCTCGTCTGCTCCGCCGCCCTCGCGGGCTGCGGCGCCGCCTCCGAGGCCGCGCAGGGCACCGAGGGCCCGGCCGCGATGGCCACGACGCCCGGCCCGGACCGCACCCGGGCCCAGGCCCGGGCGGAGTCCCCCGCCCCGGCCCCCTCCGCCGCCCGCCCCCTCGCCGGCCGCACGGTCGTCGTCGACCCGGGGCACAACCCGGGGAACTTCCGCCACGGGCGGGAGATCAACGCCAAGGTCGACATCGGGACGGCCCGCAAGGAGTGCGACACCACCGGGACCTCGACGAACGCGTCCGGGGACCGGCCCGCGTACACGGAGGCGGCCTTCACCCTCGACGTCTCGCACCGGCTGCGAGGGCTCCTGGAGGCGCGCGGCGCGAAGGTCGTCCTGACGCACGACGCGGACCGGCCGTACGGACCCTGCATCGACGAACGGGCCCGCATCGGGAACGGGGCGAAGGCCGACGCCGTCGTCTCCGTGCACGCCGACGGTTCGGCGGAGGGGAACCGCGGCTTCCACGTGATCGTGCCCGCGAAGGTGAAGGAGGGCTCCGCGGACACCGGTCCGATCGTGGCCCCCTCGCGCGCGCTCGGCGAGCGGATCGCCGCGGAATTCCGCCGGACGACCGGCACATCCCCGGCCAACTACCTCGGCGGCGGCACCGGATTGGACGTCCGCTCCGATCTCGGAGGTCTCAATCTGTCAACGGTGCCCAAGGTCTTCGTCGAATGCGGCAATATGCGTGATCCGAAGGACGCCGCACTGCTGACGTCCGGGGCGTGGCGACAGAAGGCGGCCCAGGGCATCGCCGACGGCATCGTGACCTACCTCCAGGGGTAGAACCCGCGAGCGATAGATTCGCTCCGTACGATGGGGCCGCCCCCGTGCCAAGAACCGGCGCCTGCCCGACGCGACGACGACCCGACGAAGGACTTCTTACGTGAATATCCGCTCCCTCACCCGAGGCGATGGCGTGCTGATCGGTGCTGCGGTGGTGCTGTTCATCGCCTCGTTCCTCGACACCGCCGGCTGCGACGGTCCGGCCGCGATCTGCGACCAGATCGACTTCGGCAACTCCTGGGAGGCGTCGCCGCTCGGCTGGGGCGCCTTCTTCCTCGGCCTCGCCGGCGCGGCGCTCGTCGTCGTCTCGCACGGCCTGCCCCAGCCGCGCAAGGTCCTGGGCCTGGAGCTCGGCCAGATCGGCGCCGCCTTCACGGTCGCCTCGGCGTGGAACCTGCTCATGTGGGTCTTCGAGTCGGAGAACGCCGGCGCCGGCCTGATCCTCGGCCTGATCGCCGCCCTCGTCCTGGCCGCCGCCGCCCTGGCCGCCCCGATGGTCCCCGCCCTCAAGGCCCCGCTCGTCGGCGCCCCGCGGCCGGCGGTCGCGCAGCCGTACGGCGCGCAGCCCGGCCAGCCGGGCGTTCCCGGCGGCGGCTACGGCTACCCGGGTGCCCAGCAGGCCCACCAGCCCTACCCGGCCCCGCAGGACGCCTCGCAGGGCGGCCAGCACTTCGGCGGCCAGCCGCAGCCCCAGCCGGCCCCGCAGCCCGAGCCGCAGGCCCAGGGCGGCTCGGACTTCACGCCGTTCTGGTTCGCCGTGCCGGTCGCCCGTCCGCTGTACGCGGAGGACGGCTCCGGCTCGCAGATCGCCGAACTGGCCCCCGGCACCTGGTACCTGGCCGTGGAGCAGCGCGGCCAGGCGCTGATCGCGCAGACGCAGGACGGGCGCCGCGGCGTCCTCCAGGACGCGACCGGCATCCAGCGCGGCTGACCGCACCCGCTCCGCACGGCGGCCCCCCGACCGGAAGTCCTTCCGGTCGGGGGGCCGCTGCCGTACAGTCCCCGGGACCGAACTGACGTACCGTCAGAAAGGAGCCCGGTCATGCGCCTGGGACTCGCGCTCGGCTACTGGGGCCGCGGCCCCTCCCCCGCCCACCTGGAACTCGCGCGCGAGGCGGAGCGGCTGGGCTACGACTCGGTGTGGACGGCGGAGGCCTGGGGCTCGGACGCCTTCACCGCCCTCACCTGGATCGCCGCCCACACCAGCCGCATCGGACTCGGCACGGCGGTGGCCCAGATGGCCGCCCGCACCCCGACCGCGACCGCCATGCACGCGCTGACCCTGGACCACCTGTCCGGCGGCCGGATGCGGCTCGGCCTCGGGCTCTCCGGCCCGCAGGTCGTGGAGGGCTGGTACGGCCGCCCCTTCCCCCGCTCCCCGCTCACCGCCACCCGCGAGTACGTGGACGTGATCCGGCAGGTGCTGCGGCGGGAGGCGCCCGTCACCCTCGCCGGACGGCACCACTCCCTCCCGTACGCGGGCGAGGACGGCACCGGCCTCGGCAGGCCCCTCCGGCCGATCACCCACCCGCTCCGCGCGGACCTGCCCGTCCTCCTCGGCGCCGAGGGCCCGAAGAACATCGCGCAGACCCTGGAGATCGCCGACGGCTGGCTGCCGCTCTACTGGTCCCCCACCCGCTGGCGCGAGGTGTACGCCCTGCCGGACCGGCTCCCCGACGGCTTCCGGGTCGCCCCGATGGTCCGCGCCCGGGTCTGCGACGACGTGGCGAAGGGCCTGCTGCCGGTCAAGGCGATGCTGGGCTTCTACATCGGCGGCATGGGCCACGCGACCCGCAACTTCCACGCCGACCTGATGGCCCGCATGGGCTACGAGGCGGAGGCCCGCCACATCCAGGCCCTCTTCTCCGAAGGCCGCCGGGAGGAGGCCGTCCTGGCCGTCCCGGACGCCTTCGCCGACGAGATCTCGCTGGTGGGCCCGAGGGAGCGGATCGCGGAGCGGCTGGCCGAGTGGCGGTCGGGCCCGGTGACGGAGCTGCTGGTCACGGCCCCGGACCCGGAGACGCTGCGGACGCTGGCGGAGCTGGCCGGCTAGGCCGTCTCCTCCGGACCGGGCCGGGGCGCGGAGGCCGTCTCGATGACCTCGTCCAGGATGTCGCGGGAGCGGACCAGGTCGGCGATCATCGCGTCGATGCGGGTCCGCTCGGCGGCCAGCTCGTCGACCAGCTGGGAGGTGGCGATCTCGCTGGGCGCGCCGTCCGCGTCGCGCATGCAGGGCAGCAGGTGGGCGATCTTGCGGCTGTTCAGGCCCGCCGCGTACAGGGCCTGGATGCGGACGACCCGGTCCACCGCCCACTCGCCGTACTGCCGCTGACCGCCCGGGGTGCGCTCGGACCGCAGCAGGTCCTGGGTCTCGTAGTAGCGCAGCGACCGCTCGCTGACGCCGCTGCGCCGGGCTAGTTCACCGATGCGCATCCGCCGACTCTCCTCCGGGAGAAGGGACTTGAACCTGACACTGGTGTCAACTCCTACGGTACCCGCATGACGAACGCACCGGAGTCCTCCCGCCTCTTCGAATCCGTCCCCCTCGGCCCCCTCACCCTGCCCAACCGGCTGGTGATGCCGCCGCTGACCCGCAACCGCGCGGACGCCGACGGCGTCCCCCGGCCCCTCATGGTCACCCACTACGCCCAGCGGGCCACCGCGGGCCTGATCATCGCCGAGGGGACCACCCCGAACGCCGTCGGCCAGACGTACCCGAACATCCCGGGGATCCACGACGACGCCCACGTGGCCGGCTGGCGCAGGGTCACCGACGCGGTGCGGGCCGGGGGCGGGCGGATGTTCCTCCAGCTCCAGCACGGCGGCCGGGTCGGCCACCCCGACAACAGCGGGCTCCTGCCGGTCGCGCCCTCCCCGGTCGCGCTGCCGGAGGAGATCCACACGCCCTCCGGCCGGCAGCCGTCCGTCGTGCCCCGCGAGCTGGACGCCGAGGGGATCCGGGAGACCGTCGCGGACTTCGCCGCCGCCGCGCGCCGGGCCGTCGACGCGGGCTTCGAGGGGGTCGAGGTACACGCCGCCAACGGCCACCTGCTCCACCAGTTCCTGGCGAAGAACACCAACCGGCGCACGGACGCGTACGGCGGGTCCGTGGAGAACCGGGTCCGGTTCGCGGTCGAGGTCGTCCGGGCCGTGGCCGACGCGATCGGCCCCGAACGGGTCGGGGTGCGCATCTCCCCCGGGGTCACGGTGAACGGCGTCGACGAGGGCGGCGAGGAGGAGACCGCCGCGCTGTACCGGGCGCTCGTCCCCGCGCTCGCCGCGCTCGACCCGGTCTATCTGCACGTGATCTTCGCCGACCCCGGGCAGCCGCTCTTCCGGTGGATCCGCGCGGCCTGGCCGAACGCCCTCATCGCCAACCCGGTGCTGGGCTTCGGCGGGCCCCTTCCCGCCGACGGCGGGAAGGAGGCGGGCGAGCGGCTGCTCGCGGCCGGGGCCGACCTGATCTCGCTGGGCCGCGCCTTCATGGCCAACCCCGACCTGGTCGAACGGCTCCGCACCGGCGCGCCGCTCAACCCGCTCCGGGAGGCGAACTGGATGTACTCGGGCGAGGAGGCCGGCTACAACGACTACCCGACGCTGGCCGGGTCCGCCGCCCTCGTCTGACCGGCGCACCGGCCGGCGGGCCGGGGGCCGGCGGGCCGGCGGGCCGGCCCGTCAGCCGCCGCTGAGCTGGGAGGCCGAGGGGACCTTGTCGACGACCTCGGCCCCGGCGGACTTGCCGGCGTCCTTGATGCCGTTGATGACGCCCTCCAGGCCCCCGACGTCCGCCGCGTCGAGCTCGCCCTTGCGGAGCTTCGTGCCGAGGTCCTTGAGCGAGTCGATGCCGGACGAGAGCGGGGCCACCGCCTTGGAGAGCAGCGGATCGCCCTTGGCGTTGTTCACCGCCGCCTTGAGCCGGTTGTAGGTGAACGCGCCCGCCGCCCCCGCCTTGATCAGGGCGAAGGTGCGGCCGTCCGCGCCCTTCTTGAACTTGCCCGCCCGGTACGGCTTCACGATCCACTGGTACGCGGCCCCCGCCGCGAGCCCGGCGTTCGCGACGAAGCGGGTCTTCGCGAGCTTCTGCCGCTCGAAGGTGCCCGACGCCGACGGGGTGGCGGCGGCCGCGCTCACGCTCTGGCTGGTGTCGGCCCCGCACGCGGCGGTCGAGAGCAGCAGCGTGCTGGACAGGAGCAGCGCGGCGGCGCCGCGGTTCAGACTTCCGGACACAGCGGAACCTCCCTGGGAGTGGTCCCGCCAGCCTCACCCGGCCCCCGTCCCCCCGCCATCCCGACGGCCCCGAACGGGTGTCCGACCCGTCACTCCCCGCAGCACTCCGGGGGCAGGCCCGTCGGCAGGGCCTCGCCGCCGAAGACGGCGACGGTGGCCTGTTCGCCGCCGAGGGCCGCGACGGCCAGGAGGAGGGAGCCCGCCGTCCAGGTGGTCTGCTCCTCGGGCCAGACCGCGGGCGCGCCGCCGTCCGCGCCCTCGTACACGTACCCCGTCCAGTACAGGCCGTTCGCGGCCCGCAGGTGGCCGATGTCCTGGAGGATCGCCAGGGCCCGGTCGGACTCCCCCGTCGCCCAGAGGGCGAGGGCGAGTTCGCAGCTCTCGCCGCCGGTGACCCACGGGTTGGGGACGACGCAGCGGACGCCGAGGCCGGGGACGACGAAGTCGTCCCAGCGGTCGTCGAGGCGGGCCTTCGCGTCGGCGCCGGTGACCGCGCCGCCGAGGACCGGGTAGTACCAGTCCATCGAGTAGCGGGACTTGTCGAGGAAGCGCTCCGGGTGGCGGCGGATCGCGTGCGCCAGGGCCCCGGCCGCCAGCTCCCAGTCCGGCTGCGGCTCCTCGCGGGCCTCGGCGATCGCCAGGGCGCAGCGCAGGGCGTGGTGGATCGAGGAGGAGCCGGTGAGCAGGGCGTCCGCGACGGGAGTGCCGTCGGGCTCGCGCTTCCAGCCGATCTGCCCGCCGGGCTGCTGGAGCCCGAGGACGAACTCGACCGCCGCGTAGACGACCGGCCACATCCGGTCGAGGAAGGCGTCGTCGCCCGTCGACAGGTAGTGGTGCCAGACGCCGACGGCCACGTACGCGGTGAAGTTGGACTCCTCGCCGCGGTCGGTGACATCCTCCGGGTCGCCGTCCCGGTAGGCCGCGTACCAGGAGCCGTCGCCGTTCTGGTGCCGGGCGAGCCAGGCGTAGGCGCGGGCGGCGGCCTCGTGCTCGCCCGCCGCGTCCAGGGCCATCGCGGCCTCGGTGTGGTCCCACGGGTCGAGGTGGTGGCCCCGGAACCACGGGATGGCGCCGTCCTCGCGCTGGGCGGCGAGGATGCCGGCGACGGTGGCGGCGGCCTGCTCGGCGGTGAGGACGCCGGGCAGGACCAGGTGTTCCGCGATCCGCTCGGGAGAAGTCACTTGGCCGCGTCCGCGGTGTCGGTGCCGGCGGCATCGGTGGCGGTGGCGGTCCCGGCCTCGGTGGCGGCCTTCGGGAGGTGGGGCTTGGTGGCGTAGGCGACGAAGCTCTTGCCGACGACCGGGTTGAGCAGCTGCTCGGCGACCCGGGTCAGGGCGGGCTTCTTCATGATGTCCCAGACCAGGAGCTTGTGGTACGCCCGGACCGGCAGCGCCTTGTCGTTGTCGACGCCGAAGGCGCACTTCAGCCACCAGTACGGCGAGTGCAGGGCGTGCGCGTGGTGGGTGCCGTACGGCTTGAGCCCGGCCTGGCGGATCTTCGCGAGCAGCTCGTCCGCCTTGTAGATGCGGATGTGGCCGCCCTCGACCTCGTGGTACTCGTCGGAGAGCGCCCAGCAGACCTTCTCGGGGCCGTAGCGGGGCACGGTGATCGCGATCCGGCCGCCCGGCTTGAGGACGCGGACCATCTCGGCGAGGACGCCCTTGTCGTCCGGGATGTGCTCCATGACCTCGGAGATGATGACGACGTCGAAGGACTCGTCGGGGAAGGGCAGGTTGAGCGCGTCGCCCTCCATCGCGGTGGCGGTGGCGCCCGCCGGGGCCTCGCCCGCCTCCTTCATGGCGGCGAACCACTTGGCGACCTCGCGGATCTCCTCGCCGTTCTGGTCGAGGGCGACGACCCGGGCGCCGCGCCGGTAACACTCGAAGGCGTGCCGGCCCGCACCGCAGCCCAGGTCGAGCACGCGGTCGCCGGGGGCGAGCGGGAAGCGGGTGAAGTCGACGGTCAGCACGGGGTCTGCCCTTCCGAGTGGCGGGAGTTCGGGTGGTGCGGAGGTGGTACGGGGGCCGGGGCCCGTTTCAGCGGCGGGCGGCGGCCCGTCGGGCCACCGCCTCGCGGTACAGCTCGGCGGTGCCCTGCGCGGCCCTGGCCCAGGTGAAGTTGGCCAGCACCCGCTCGCGCCCGGCGGCGCCGAGCCGGGCCCGCAGCTCCGCGTCCCCCAGCACCCGTCCCAGCGCCGCGGCCAGCGCGCCCGCGTCGCCGGTGGGCACCGCGAGGCAGGTCTCGCCGTCGGGACCGGCGACCTCGGGGATCGCCCCGCCGGTGGTGGCGACCAGCGGCGTCCCGGTGGCCATCCCCTCCGCGGCCGGCAGCGAGAAGCCCTCGTACAGGGAGGGCACGCAGGCGACCTCGGCGGAGCGGTAGAGGTCCACCAGCTCGGCGTCGCTGATGCCCTTCACGAAGCGGACGGCGCCGTCCAGGCCGTACCGCTCGATGGCCTGGGCGACCGGGCCGTCCTCGGCGCGCTTGCCGACGACGACGAGGTGCGCGTCGGGCCGCTCGGTGCGGAGCTTGGCGAGCGCCTCGACGAGGAAGACCAGGCCCTTGAGGGGGACGTCGGCGCTGGAGGTGGTGACGATCCGGCCGGGGACCTCGGCGACCGAGGCGTCCGGGGACCACAGCTCGGTGTCGGCGCCGATGTGCACGACCCTGATGCGGTCCTCGCGGACGCCGAGGTGCTCGACGATCTCGTCCCGGGAGGTGCCGGAGACGGTGAGGACGGACGGCAGCCGGCGGGCGACCCGCTTCTGCATGCGGGTGAAGCCGTACCAGCGGCGGACGGAGGCGCGGCGCTTCCAGTCGGCGGCGGCGTCGAGGTCGAGCCGCCGGTCGACGGTGATGGGGTGGTGGATCGTGGTGACCAGCGGGGCGCCGAGCGCGCGGGGGCCGCCGAGGAGGCCGTACCCGAGGGTCTGGTTGTCGTGGACCACGTCGAAGTCGCCGCGGCGGGCGGCGAGCGTGCGGCGGGCGCGCAGCGAGAAGGTCAGCGGCTCGGGGAAGCCGCCGGTCCACATGGTGCCGACCTCCAGCGCGTCGATCCAGTCCCGGTACTCCTCGCGCTTCGGCGTCCGGAAGGGGTCGGGCTGGCGGTAGAGGTCGAGGCTGGCGATCTCGCTGAGCGTGACGCCCTCGTCGAGCGTGGGGTACGGCTGCGAGCCGAAGACCTCGACGGTGTGGCCCAGGCGGGCCAGTTCGCGGGAGAGGTGGCGGACGTAGACGCCCTGGCCCCCGCAGAAGGGGTTCCCCTTGTACGTGAGGAGAGCGATCCGCAACGGACGGTCACCGGACGGGGCGGCACCCTGTCGGGGGCTTGCCTCTATGGCCTCAGCGGTCATGCGCGACCCCCTTCGAACGTGCGTTTCGCGCGAGCGTAACCGCTCGCGCTAATGTAGAACAAGTTACAGACTTGATCGTTCTCCACGCCTCGCGCGGCATCCGCCGATCCGTCGAGAGGCACCGAATCTACCGGCAGGTAGCTTCGCTGTGAGCACCGGAACAGGTGATTCGCGCCACCCGGCCGCGGAGGTTCGCGCCACGGCCGTCCTCCGCCATACTGGCGCTCCCCACCGCACGGAACGGGACCCCGATGACCGCAGAGAGCAGAGCGGACCACCGCCCCTCCGCCACGCCGCCCCTGACGGAGCGACAGGAGGCGCGCCGCCGCCGCATCCTCGACGCCAGCGCCCGGCTCGCCGCCCGCGGCGGCTTCGACGCGGTGCAGATGCGGGAGGTCGCGGAGGCGGCCGGAGTCGCCCTCGGCACGCTCTACCGCTACTTCCCCTCCAAGATCCACCTGCTCGTCGCGACCATGCAGGACCAGCTCCAGCACATGCACACCACGCTCCGGAAGCGGCCCCCCGGCGGCGCCGCCCCGGCCGCGCGGGTGGCGGAGACCCTGATGCGGGCCTTCCGCGCGCTCCAGCGCGAGCCGCAGCTCGCCGACGCGATGGTCCGGGCGCTGACCTTCGCCGACCGCAGCGTCAGCCCCGAGGTCGACACGGTCTCGCGGCTGACGACGGCGATCATCCTGGACGCGATGGGCACCGAGCAGCCGACGCCGGAGCAGCTGTCGGCGGTCCGCGTCATCGAGCACACCTGGCACTCGGCCCTCATCACCTGGCTGTCGGGGCGCGCCTCGATCGCCCAGGTGAAGATCGACATCGAGACGGTCTGCCGGCTGATCGACCTGACGGCACCGGAGCGGACCGCCGCCCGTCACTGAGCCGGGTCCTCGCCCGAACCCTCGCTCGGGTCCTCGCCGGACAGGAGGTCGATCTCCTGCTCGGTGAACTGCTCCATGCACGCGTCCTCCGTGGCGGTGAAGGAGATCATGTCCACTCCCAGCGCGCGGGAGGGGGTGTGGCGGGCGTAGAGGGTCCACCCCTCCTTCTTCAGTGCGACCTGCACCATGGTGCCGTCGTTCTCGCCGATCGGCTCCTCGAACCGTTTCCCGTGCTCCTTCCAGCCCGCCCCCGTCAGCCCCGTCAGGGCCTTCTCGTACTTCCCGCGCGAGCCGTCCACGACGGGCCCGACGTACTGCCAGCCGGCGGCGCAGGCGGCGGCGCGCCGCGCGACCCGCTCCCGCTCCGTCGCCGGGGCCGCCGTGCCGGTCGCCTCCCCCGCTCCGGGCAGCTTCGACTCCGGCATCCCCGCGCCGGCGACGACGCCCCGGATCTCGGCCTGGACGGCCTCCCGGCCCCGGGCGGCCGGCTCCTCGATCGTGGAGGGCCCGGCGCATCCGCCGGCGAGCAGGACCGCGGCCACCGCGGCCGCTCCGTTCCTCGTGCGCACGGTCAGGACCCCGCCTTCCGGAACGTGTCCATGAGGCCGGTCCGCTCCATGCACGCCTCGTCGTAGGCCACGACGCCGAGCGTCCCCACGCCCTCGTCGGCCCCCGGCCCGAACTCGGTCACCAGGGTCCAGCCGCGCTGCTCGAAGATCTCCTGGGGGCGGTGGACCTTCCCGCCCCGCTCCTCGTGCCCGTTCCCCTTCCCGGCGAACCGCCAGGCGCGCCCGCGCAGCCCGTCCGTCACCGCCTCGTACCGGGCGAGGTCGGCGGGGTGCTCCCGGTCGCCGAAACCCTTGTAGAACACCGCGCACCCGCGGAGCCGGTCCTCCTCCATCCCCCGGGAGAAGTCCCGGGCGTCCGGCGGCGCGTCCGCAGCCGCCAGCACCCCCTCGACGTCCGCCCGCACCGCGTCCTTCGTGAGCGGTCCCGTGCCCGCCGGGCGGGGCGGGACGGGCGGCGGGGTCCCCTCCGCCCCGTCCCCCGCCCCACAGCCCGCGAGCCCGGCCACCACCAGCACCGCCAGGGCCGCCGAAGCGGCCCGTCCCTTCCCCTGCACGCGCGTCCCCTCCCAGGTCACGGGCCGTTCGCACCGTGATCAGGGGAGGAGTGTGCCACGGGGCCCGGGGGCCTACTCCTCCGGCGGGTACACCGGCTCCCCGCCGTCCGCGAGCGTGATCAGGATGGCCTCCACCGGGCAGCCCTCCGCCGCCGCGAGGATCCGCTCGCCCGCGTCGGCCTCGGGGGCCGTGGGATGGGACTGGCGGGCGGTGTCGAGGCGGAAGCCGTCCGGGGCGTGGTTCACGCACATGCCCGAGCCGATGCAGACGCTCCGGTCGACCTCCACGTGCCAGCGGTCGCCCATCAGTGGTCCCCGTAGCCGGCCGGGAGGTGGATCATCTTGTGCTCCAGGTATTCGGAGAGGCCCTCGGGGCCGAACTCGCGGCCCAGGCCGGAGTTCTTGTAGCCGCCGAAGGGGCCGAGCATGTCGAGGCTGAAGGTGTTGACGTTGAAGGTGCCGGTGCGGACCTGCCGGGCGAAGTCGAGGCCGTGCTCGACGTCGCCGGTCCAGACGCTGCCGCTGAGGCCGTACTCGGAGTCGTTGGCGATCCGCAGGGCCTCGGCCTCGTCCCCGTACGGCAGGAGGCAGACGACCGGGCCGAAGATCTCCTCGCGGGCGATCCGCATGGAGTTGTCGACGTCGCCGAAGAGGGTCGGCTCGACGTACCAGCCCCGGTCCAGGCCGTCCGGACGGCCGCCGCCCGCGAGGACCTTGGCCCCCTCCTGCTGCCCGATGCCGATGTAGTCGAGGGAGCGCCGCTGCTGGCGTCGGGCGACGAGCGGGCCGACCTGGGTGGCGGGGTCGAGCGGGTCGCCGACGACCAGCGCGGAGGCCGCGGCGGCCAGCGCCTCGGCGATCTCCTCGTAGCGGGAGCGGGGGGCGAGGATCCGGGTCTGGGCCACGCACGCCTGCCCGTTGTTCATCCAGGCGGCCGGGACGATCCCGGCGACGGCGCCGGCCACGTCGGCGTCCGGGAGGATCACCGCCGCCGACTTGCCGCCGAGTTCGAGGGTGACGCGGGTGAGGTTGCGGGAGGCGACCTCCATCACGCGCTTGCCCGCCGCGACCGAGCCGGTGAAGGAGACCTTGTCGACGCCGGGGTGCCCGACCAGGTACTCGCTGACCTCGCGGTCGGCGGGCAGGATCGACAGCACGCCCTCCGGCAGCCCGGCCTCGGCGGCGATCTCGCCGAGGAGGTACGAGTCGAGCGGTGACTCCGGCGAGGGCTTGAGGATCGCCGTGCAGCCGGCCAGCAGGGCAGGGCCCAGCTTGGCGGCGGCGGTGAACTGCGGCACGTTCCACGGCACCACCGCGGCGACCACGCCGACCGGCTCGCGCCGCACGAGCAGCGGGCCGAGGACTCCGCCGCGCCGCTCCTCGAAGACGAAGCCGCGGGCGACGGCGATCGCCGAGTCCCACACCATCATCGCGCCGAGCGCCTGCGCGAGGACGGACCAGGAGTACGGGGAGCCGTTCTGGGAGCTGATCGAGCGGGCCAGCTCCTCGTGCCGGACGGCGATGGCGTCCTTGATCCGGGAGACGACCTCGATCCGCTCCTCCAGGGCCATCCGCGGCCAGGGCCCCTCGTCGAAGGCCCGGCGGGCGGCCTCGACGGCCCGGTCGACGTCGGCGCGGGAGGCGTGCGGGACGCGGCCGATGACCTCCTCGGTGTGCGGGGAGATCACCTCGATGGAGTCGTCGCCGAGAGGATCGGTCAACTCCCCGCCGATGAACAGCTGTCCGTGCTCCACGAGCTCGCTCATGCCGGTCGCCTCCCGGGGCTATCTGACGGTGTCTCAGAACTGATATCAGTTCTAGTTATAGTGGGCAATGGTCGTACCGGTACGCAGAGACGAGGACGCTCATGACGCAGGTGACCGAACACGGCGGCGGCGTCTGGTCGCTGCGGGTGCCCATCCCTGACAACCCGCTGGGCCACACCCTGGTCCACGTCCTCGACACCGGCCGCGGCCCCGTCCTCGTCGACACCGGCTGGGACGACCCCGCCTCCTGGAGCGAACTGACCGACGGGCTCGGCGCGCTGGGGATCGGGGTGCGGGACGTCCACGGCGTCGTCATCACCCACCACCACCCCGACCACCACGGCCTGTCCGGCCGGGTCAGGGAGGAGTCCGGGGCCTGGATCGCCATGCACGCCGCCGACACCGCCGTCGTCCGCCGCACCCGCGAGTCCGACCCCGGCACCTGGCTCGACTACCTCGCCCGCAAGCTCGCCGCCGCCGGCGCCCCCGAGGACCACCTCGCCCCGCTGCGCGCCGCCCGCTCCGGCGGCCGGATGCGCACCCTGCCCGGCCTCGGCGCCGCCCTCCCCGACCGGGAGATCGTCCCCGGCGAACTCCTCGACCTCGCGGGCCGCCGGCTCCGCGCCGTGTGGACCCCCGGCCACACCCCCGGCCACGTCTGCCTCCACCTGGAGGAGGAGCACCCGGCGGGACTCCCCGGCCACGGCCGGCTCTTCTCCGGCGACCACCTCCTCCCCGGCATCTCCCCGCACATCGGCCTCTACGAGGACCCCGACGACGCGACGGTGACGGACCCCCTCGGCGACTACCTCGACTCCCTGGAGCGGATCGGCCGGATCGGCGTCGCCGAGGTGCTCCCCGCCCACCAGCACGCCTTCCCCGACGCCGCCGGCCGGGTCCGCGAACTCCTCGACCACCACGAGGACCGGCTCACCGGGCTCCTCGCCCTCCTCGCCACCCCGCTCACCCCGTGGCAGCTCGCGGAGCGGATGGAGTGGAACCGGCCCTGGGACCGGATCCCCTACGGCTCCCGCAACATCGCCGTCAGCGAGGCCGAGGCCCACCTCCGCCGCCTGGTGAAGCTGGGCCGCGCGGAGGCCGTGACGGGGACGGAGCCGGTGGCGTACGTGGCGGTGTGAGGGGCCCCGGCCCGCGGCGTACGTGGCGGTGTGAGGGGCCCCGGCCCGCGACGTGCGCGGCGGTGTGACGCGGCTCGCACCCCCGGGGCGCGGCCTGCGCGGGCCGGTACAGTGGCCCGGTCGTCTTCATGCCCGAGCGGGGGAAAGCCGGTGCGACTCCGGCGCTGACCCGCAACCGTGACGTGCCCCGAGGCACGGAGCCGGAACGCCCTGCCCCGGGACGTGAGCGCCGGCACCGTCGAGGAATACGGCGCCGGACGCGGGCCCCGCGCGGGGAACCGGAGTCCGGTGCCCGCACGAGAGGCAACCATGATCAGCGTCCGTCGCGCCGCCGCCGCGCTCACCGCGGCGGCGGCCGTGCTCAGCACCGCCGCGACCGGCACGGCCTCCGCCGCGCCCTCTCCGAGCGCCTCCGCCGCCGCGCTCCCGCCCGGTCTGTACGGCACGAGCGACCCGACGTACGACGGCGTCTGGCGCCAGTCCCTCGCCTTCCTCGCCCAGCGCGCCACCGGCTACCAGCCGGCCGACCAGGCCGTGGACTGGCTGCTCGGCCAGCAGTGCGCCGACGGCTCCTTCGCCTCCTACCGCCCGGACACCGCGAAGCCCTGCGACGCCACGACGACGCGGGACTCCAACGCCACCGCCGTCGCCCTCCAGGCGCTCGGCGCGGTCCGCCGCGAGGCCGCCGACCCGACGAAGATCGACACCGCGGTGAAGTCCGGCTACGGCTGGCTGCGCGGCGTGCAGAACAAGGACGGCGGCTGGAGCTACACCCCCGGCGGCCCCAGCGACGCCAACTCCACCTCCCTCGTCGTCAGCGCGCTCGCCGCCTCGGGCGTCAAGCCCGGCTCGTACACCTCGGCCGAGGGCCGCACCCCGTACGACGCGCTGCTCGCGCTCGCGCTGCCCTGCGCCGACGACGAGGGGCCGGGCGCCTTCGCCTACCAGCCCGACAAGGCGGGCAAGCTGCTCGCCAACGCCGACGCGACCGCCGCCGCCACCCTCGCCGGGCTCGGCAAGGGCATCACGGCCGTGAAGGCCACCCCGCCGCAGGCCCCGACCTGCGTCGACCTGTCCGAGCCGACCGTCGAGCGGGCCGCCCTCAACGGCGCCTCCTACCTGGCCAAGGCGCTCGTGCAGACCGGCCACCTGACCACCCCGCCGCTGCCGGGCGCCACCGAGACCGAGCCGAAGCCGGACTTCGGCAACACCGCCGACGCCGTCGTCGCCCTCGCCGCCGCCGGCACCGCCCGCCTCGCGGAGCCCGCGCTCCAGTGGCTGGAGCAGAACGCCGCCCCCTGGGCGAAGGAGTCCGGTCCCGCCGCCTACGCCCAGCTGATCCTCGCCGCCCGCGCGATGGAGGCCGACCCGCGCGAGTTCGGCAAGGTCGACCTGGTCGAGGCGCTGAACGCGACCGGTCCCGCCCCGAAGACCCCCGACACCTCCGCCGCCTCCACCGAGGACGAGGACGAGGACTCCCTCCTCGGCTTCGACGTCTGGTGGATCATCGGCATCGGCATGGTCGTCGGCGTCGGCATCGGCTTCCTCCTGAGCGGCCGCAAGAAGTGACGCGCCGCCGTCCCGCCGCCGGGGCGCTCGCCGCCGGCACGGCCGGGCTGCTGCTCGCCCTCGGCGCGGCGGCCCCCGCCCACGCGGCGGGCTACCGCTACTGGTCGTTCTGGGAGTCCGACGCCGGGAAGTGGACGTACGCCACCCAGGGCCCGGCCACCGCCCGGCCCGCCGACGGCGACGCCATCGGCTTCCGCTTCGCGCTGAGCGAGGACTCCGCCGACGCGACGAGGCCGACCGCGGCGCCCGACTTCGCGGCGGTCTGCGCGGGCGTCGGGAAGACGGCCGGGACCAAGCGGATCGCGGTCGTCGTCGACTTCGGCACCCGGAAGGACGCCCCCGAGGGCGAGGCCCCGCCGAAGGGCGTCCCGACGACGGGCTGCGCCCGCGTCGCCGAGAACGGCACCGGCGCGGACGCCCTCGCGGCCGTCGTGAAGCCGCTCCGCTACGACAGCTCCGCCATGCTCTGCGGCATCGCCGGCTACCCGGCGCGGGGCTGCGGCGAGGCGGTCGCGGACGGGCCCGACTTCGCCGCCTCCGCTGCCCCGAAGGCGGCCGAGGGGGACGGCGGCGGCCCGTCGCTCGGCCTCCTCGTCGGCGGCGGCGCCGTCCTCGCCCTCGGCGCCGCGGCCGTCTGGAAGTCCCGCCGCCGCGCATGACCCGGGCGAGCGAGACCCCGGCGGACGCCACCGCCGCCCCGACCGGACCCCGGCGCGCACGAGCGCTCCGGCCCGCCGCCGACCCCGGCTCCGGCCCCGGCTCCGGCCCCGGCGCGGACTTCGGTTCCCATGCCGGCTCCGGTTCCGGTTCCGGTGCGGCGCTCCGGGGCGGGTGGCGGGCGCGGCTCCTGGCGCCCGTGGCCGACCGGGGGAACGCGCTGCACCCGGGCGCCTGGTGGCTGTGGGCCCTCGGGCTCGCCGTCGCCGCCTCCCGTACCACCAACCCGCTGCTGCTCGGCCTGGTCGTCGGCGTCGCCGGATACGTGGTCGCGGCGCGCCGCACCGACGCGCCCTGGGCCCGCTCGTACGGCGCCTTCGTCAAGCTCGGACTGTTCGTCGTCGGCCTGCGGATCGTCTTCTCGGTGGTCCTCGGCTCCCCCGTCCCCGGCGCCCACGAGCTCTTCACGCTGCCCGAGCTGCCGCTGCCGGACTGGGCGCAGGGCATCCGGATCGGCGGCCGGGTCACCGCGGAGCAACTGGTCTTCGCGCTCTACGACGGCCTCAAACTGGCCGCCCTGCTGATCTGCGTGGGCGCGGCGAACGCGCTCGCCAACCCGGCGCGGCTGCTGAAATCGCTGCCCGGGGCGCTGTACGAGGCCGGGGTCGCCGTCGTCGTGGCGATGACCTTCGCGCCGCACCTGGTCGCGGACGTGGCCCGGCTCCGCACCGCCCGGCGGCTGCGCGGCCGGCCCACGGGCGGGGTGCGGGCGGTCCTCCGGATCGGGCTGCCGGTCCTGGAGGGGGCGCTGGAGCGCTCGGTCGCCGTCGCCGCGTCGATGGACGCGCGGGGCTACGGCCGCACCGCCCACGTCCCGCCGGCCGTCCGCCGCACCACGAACGTCCTGACCCTCGGCGGCCTGCTCGGGGTCTGCGCCGGCTCGTACGGGCTGCTCGCCGCCCAGGGCGCCGGGTACGGGCTGCCGCTGCTCGCCGCCGGACTCCTCGCGGCCGTCGCCGGGCTCCGCCTCGGCGGCCGGCGCAGCGTCCGCACCCGCTACCGTCCCGACCGCTTCGGCCCCCGCTCCTGGCTGGTCGCCGCCTCCGGCATCGCGGTGGCCGTCCTCATGATCCGGGCCAACGCCCACGCCCCGGACGCCCTGCACCCCGGGGTCGTCCCCCTCACCGCCCCCGAGCTGCCGCTGTGGCCGGCCCTGTCGGTCCTCCCCGGCCTGCTGCCCGCCGTCGTCGCCCCCGTACCGCCCGCCCCGCCCGCCCGTGAGGAGCCGTCCGCGTGATCCGCTTCGAGAACGTCTCGGTGACGTACGAGGACGCCGCCGGGCCCACCCTGCGGGACGTGGACCTCACGGTGCCGGAGGGGGAGCTGGTGCTGCTGGTCGGCCCCTCCGGGGTCGGCAAGTCGACCCTGCTCGGGGCGGTCTCCGGGCTGGTGCCGCACTTCACCGGCGGGACGCTGCGGGGCCGGGTCACCGTCGACGGACGGGACACCCGCACGCACCACCCGCGCGAGCTGGCCGACCTGGTCGGCACGGTCGGGCAGGACCCGCTCGCCCACTTCGTCACCGACACCGTCGAGGACGAGCTCGCCTACGGCATGGAGTCCCTGGGCCTCGCCCCGGCGGTGATGCGCCGCCGCGTCGAGGAGACCCTCGACCTGCTGGGCCTCGCCGAGCTGCGCGACCGGCCCATCGCGACGCTCTCCGGCGGGCAGCAGCAGCGGGTGGCGATCGGCTCCGTGCTGACCACCCACCCCAAGGTCCTCGTCCTCGACGAGCCGACCTCCGCGCTCGACCCGTCGGCCGCCGAGGACGTCCTCGCGGTGCTCCAGCGGCTCGTCCACGACCTGGGCACGACGGTCCTCATGGCCGAGCACCGCCTGGAGCGGGTCGTGCAGTACGCGGACCGGGTCCTGCTGCTGCCCGAGGCCGTCCTCGGCACCCCGGCGGAGATCATGGCCGTCTCCCCCGTCCATCCGCCGGTGGTCGCGCTCGGCCGGCTGGCCGACTGGGCCCCGCTGCCCCTGACGGTGCGGGACGCCCGACGGCGCGCCCCCGCCCTGAAGGCCCGGCTCGCCGGACAACACCCTGCGGGACCCCGAACGCCGCACGAACCGGACCCGACCCCGCCGACATCCGAGGCGCGGAAGCCCGGGACCGAGCCCCACATCCCGGCCCCGCCGACATCCGAGGCGCAGGGGCCCGAAGCCGAGCCCCGCATCTCAGCCCCGCCGGCGTTTGAGGCGCGGGGGTCCGGGGGCGGAGCCCCTGGTTCCGGGAAGGGGCGGGGTGGGGGAAGATCCCTCTTCCGCAGGCGCCGCGCACCCGCACCCACCTCCGCACCCGCACCCGCCCTCACCTCCGCACCCCCCACGGACGCCCCCCTCGTCGCCGTCGACCGGCTCGCCGTCCGCCGCGGCCGCGTCGAGGCGCTGCGCGGGATCGACCTCCGGGTCGGCCCGGGCGAGGTCATCGCCCTCATGGGCCGCAACGGCGCGGGCAAGTCCACGCTGCTCTCCACGCTCGTCGGCATGATCGCCCCCACCTCCGGGTCCGTCCGCGTCTCGGGACTGGTCCCGCACACCACCGCCCCCCGCGACCTGATCCGCCGGGTGGGCCTGGTCCCGCAGGAGCCGAGGGACCTGCTGTACGCGGAGACCGTCGCCGGGGAGTGCGCCGCCGCCGACGCGGACGCGGGCGCCGCCCCGGGGACCTGCCGAGCGCTGGTGGCGGAGCTGGTGCCGGGGGTGGCCGGCACGACCCACCCCCGGGACCTGTCCGAGGGGCAGCGGCTGGCGCTCGCGCTCGCCGTGGTGCTGACGGCCGCGCCGCCGCTGGTCCTCCTCGACGAGCCGACCCGGGGCCTGGACTACGCGGCGAAGGCCCGGCTGGTCGCCCGGCTGCGGGCGCTCGCCGCCGCGGGGCACGCGATCGTGCTGGCCACGCACGACGTGGAGCTCGCGGCGGAGCTGGTGGACCGGGTGGTGATCGTCGCGGGCGGCGAGGTGGTCGCGGACGGCCCGACGGCCGAGGTCGTCGTCTCCTCCCCGGCCTTCGCCCCGCAGGTCGCCAAGGTCCTGGCGCCCGAGCCGTGGCTCACGGTCGAGCAGGTGGAAGGGGCGCTGCGCGCGTGAGGACCCATCCGATCCGGCTCGGCCCGCGCTCCGTCGCCGCCCTCGTCCTGGTCTCCCTCGTCGGGCTGGCCGGCATCTGCTGGCCGCTGTTCGCGGACGCCGGGTCGGCCGTCACCGACCACGCCGCCGACGCGCCCTGGCTCTTCGCGCTGATCCTGCCGCTCCTCATCGCCGTCGTCGTGGCGACGATCGCGGACTGCGGGATGGACGCGAAGGCGGTGGCGATGCTGGGGGTGCTGGCCGCGGTGGGGGCGGCGCTGCGCCCGCTGGGGGCGGGCACGGCCGGCCTGGAGCCGATGTTCTTCCTGATGGTGCTGAGCGGCCGGGTCCTGGGCCCGGGCTTCGGCTTCGTGCTCGGCGCGGTGACGATGTTCGCCTCGGCGCTGCTCACGGGCGGGGTGGGCCCGTGGATGCCGACGCAGATGCTGGCGATGGGCTGGTTCGCGATGGGCGCGGGCCTGCTGCCGGCGGGGCTGCGGGGGCTGCCGGAGCGGCTGGTGCTGGCCGGGTACGGCTTCGTGGCGGCGTTCGCGTACGGCACGGTCACCAACCTGTACGGCTGGGTGACGGTCGGCGGCATGGCCCAGGCGGTCTCGTTCGCGCCGGGCGCGCCGGTCGGCGACAACCTGGTGCGCTTCACGGCGTACGTGCTGGCCACCTCCCTCGGCTGGGACCTCGGCCGGGCCGCGCTCACCGTGGTCCTGACGCTGACGGTCGGCGGACCCCTGCTGCGGGCGCTGCGGAGGGCCACGCGGCGGGCGAACTTCGAGGCCCGGGTCACATTCGAGGGGGCCGGAGAGGGGTCTCCGGGTGAGGCGCCTCATAGGACCCAGGTCACGTACGAACGGAAATAGTAGAACCGGACGAGCCGAACAAAACGCCCATCAGCGTCGATGACCTGCAAAAACGCCCGCCCCGGGGACCCCCGCCCCAGCGGGCCGAGTCCGAACCTTCCTCGTACAGGGGGTCGTTGCACCGGCTCCGGGGATTTGTTTGTGTAGTGGACGTCGCCAGGCAGCAGGTGCTCAGCGAAGCACCGCGGCAGGCCGGTTCCCCCCAGAACCCGGGTTCCCCCGGACTCTGGTTCCGGCTTGCCGAAAACGGTCGGAAACGGCCGTACGAGCCCGGCGCCACCCCAGTCCCCGACGTTAGGTAGACGTTTTGTTCCGCTCGATCACCACTCGTGCCGCCGCCCGCAAGAAGTCCTTCGCCGCCACCGCAGCCGTGCTGCTCGGCGCCTCGGGTGCGGTGCTCGGCACGACGGGCTCGGCCTCGGCCGCCAGCCCGCAGGAGCTCGCCCGCGACATCGTTCCCGCCTCGCAGTACGCCTCCTTCAGCAAGATCGTCTCGCACGAGTCCGGCTGGAACTTCAAGGCCACCAACTCCTCCTCCGGCGCCTACGGCCTCGTCCAGGCCCTGCCCGGCTCGAAGATGTCCTCGGCCGGCTCCGACTGGAAGACCAACCCGGCCACCCAGATCAAGTGGGGCCTCAACTACATGAACGAGCGCTACGGCTCCCCGAACGCCGCCTGGGCGTTCTGGCAGGCCAACGGCTGGTACTAAGAGTCACCACGCCGCCCCGCGCACCCGCAAGGCCCCGCCCTCCTCACGGAGGGGCGGGGCCTGCGGCGTCTCCGGGGCACGAGGCGCCCGGTCAGGGGGTCCGGGTGGCCGCCGGGCTCGCACCGCCGCCGCCCGCGCCCGGCGCGTGCCCGAGCACCACCGCCCAGGTGCCGTCGTGGCGGGACATCTGGACGTACGTGGTGAAGCCGCCGCCGTCCCGCGCCTCGCCGGTGAGCCGCGTGCTCGCCACGTCGTCACCGAACTCGTGCGACACCTCGACCCCGTCGACCTCCAGGCCGCGACCGCCCTCGGCGGCGATCACCTCCCGGGCGTCCGCCTCGACCTCCTCGTACCCCGGCGGCCCGAGCCGCACGAGGGCGTCGACGTCCCGCGCGTTCAGCGCCCGGACGTAGGCGTCGGCCGTCTCCCGCTCGGTACGCCCCCGGGGCGCGGCCTCCTGCGCGCACCCCGCCAGCAGCACACAGCCGACGACGGCCGGTAACCAGGCCCTGCCCGGTGTGATCCCGCGCGTGCTCATGCGTCCCCCTCCCGATCGGTACCCCCGGGGACGCGGGCGTCCCGCCGGCGGTTCCCCGTCACGGGCGCGGGGCCCCGTCCCTCCGTGCGGAGGGACGGGGCCCCGCGGTTTCCCGGGCACCCCTGCCAGGTCTCGTGGCGCCGGCTACAGGCGCTGGATGATCGTCCCCGTGGCGAGCGCGCCGCCGGCGCACATCGTGACCAGCGCGAACTCCTTGTCGGTGCGCTCCAGCTCGTGCAGGGCGGTGGTGATCAGGCGGGCGCCGGTCGCGCCGACGGGGTGGCCGAGGGCGATGGCGCCGCCGTTGACGTTGACCTTCTCCAGGCCGTCGAGTTCCCCGTCGAACTCCTGCGCCCAGCTGAGGACGACCGAGGCGAAGGCCTCGTTGATCTCGACCACGTCGATGTCCCGCAGCGACATGCCGGCCTTGCCGAGGACCGCGCGGGTCGCGTCGATGGGCCCGTCGAGGTGGTAGTGGGGGTCGGCGCCGACCAGGGCCTGGGCGACGATCCGGGCGCGGGGGCGCAGCTTGAGCGCGCGGGCCATGCGCTTGGAGGCCCACATCACGGCGGAGGCACCGTCGGAGATCTGGGAGGAGTTGCCGGCGGTGTGCACGGCGGTGGGCATGACCGGCTTGAGCCGGGCGAGGCCCTCCATGCTGGTGTCGCGCAGCCCCTCGTCGCGGTCGACCAGCCGCCACATGCCCTGGCCCGCGTGCTGCTCCGCCTCGGTGGTCGGGACCTGGACGGCGAAGGTCTCGCGCTTGAAGCGCTCCTCGGACCAGGCCGCGGCGGCCCGCTCCTGGGAGATGACGCCGAGGGAGTCGACGCGCTCGCGGGTCAGGCCGCGGCGGCGGGCGATGCGCTCGGCGGCCTCGAACTGGTTGGGCAGGTCGACGTTCCACTCGTCGGGGAAGGGCTTGCCGGGGCCGTGCTTGGAGCCGGAGCCGAGCGGAACGCGGGACATGGCCTCGACGCCGCAGGAGATGCCGACGTCGATGACGCCGGCCGCGATCATGTTCGCGACCATGTGGCTCGCCTGCTGCGAGGAGCCGCACTGGGCGTCGACCGTGGTGGCGGCGGTCTCGTAGGGCAGGCCCATGGTGAGCCAGGCGGTGCGGGCGGGGTTCATGGACTGCTCGCCGGCGTGGGTGACCGTGCCGCCGACGATCTGTTCGACGCAGTCGGCGGGGATGCCGGTGCGGCCGAGGAGTTCGCGGTAGGTCTCGCCCAGGAGGTAGGCGGGATGGAGGTTGGCGAGCGCGCCTCCGCGCTTGCCGATGGGGGTGCGTACGGCTTCGACGATGACGGGTTCCGCGGCCATGAGCTCGTCCTCTCCTCGACCGGACGGGGTGTCCCGGCACCCGCCGGTCGGCGTCACGGGAGAACTAGTACGCGTTCTAGTTCTGAGGGAAGTCTTATGACTGCTACCGCCGGTACGCAAGGGTCCGGGCGGCAGCAGTTCGGCGGCCGGCCCGGGTTCCAGGGGCGTACGGGGGCGCAATCGGCCCGCGCCTCTTGCCACTTGTAGAACTCGTTACTAACTTTCCCGGCAACTTCTGATGGCCCATCAGATATTGGAGCGTGTTGCCGATGCCCTGCCCCCACCTCCCCGAAGGATTCGACGCCACCGACCCCGACCTGCTGCGCAGCCGCGTCCCCCTCCCCGAGTTCGCGGAGCTGCGGCGGACCGCCCCGGTCTGGTGGTGCCCCCAGCCGCGCGGCGTCACCGGCTTCGACGACGAGGGGTACTGGGCCGTCACCCGCCACGCGGACGTCAAGTACGTCTCCACCCACCCCGAGCTGTTCTCCTCGCACGAGAACACCGCCGTGATCCGCTTCAACGAGCACATCGGGCGCGAACAGATCGACGTCCAGAAGCTGATCATGCTGAACATGGACCCGCCGGAGCACACCCGGGTCCGCCAGATCGTCCAGCGCGGCTTCACCCCGCGCGCGATCCGCGGCCTGGAGACCGTCCTGCGCACCCGCGCCCGGGCCATCGCCGAGGAGGCGCGGGCCACCGCCGCCGAGGACCCCGACGGCACCTTCGACTTCGTCACCAGGATCGCCGTCGAGCTGCCCCTCCAGGCCATCGCCGAACTCATCGGCGTTCCCCAGGAGGACCGCTCCCGGATCTTCGACTGGTCCAACAAGATGGTGGCGTACGACGATCCCGAGTACGCCATCACCGAGGAGGTCGGCGTCGAGGCCGCCATGGAGCTCATCGGCTACGCGATGAACATGGCCGCGGCGCGCAAGGAGTGCCCCGCCAAGGACATCGTGTCCCAGCTCGTCGCCGCCGAGGGCCAAGGCAACCTCTCCTCCGACGAGTTCGGGTTCTTCGTCCTCCTGCTCGCCGTCGCCGGCAACGAAACCACCCGCAACGCGATCAGCCACGGCATGCACGCCTTCCTGACCCACCCCGACCAGTGGGAGCTCTACAAGCGGGAGCGCCCCGCGCCCACCGCCGAGGAGATCGTCCGCTGGGCGACCCCCGTGGTCTCCTTCCAGCGCACCGCCACCCAGGACACCGAGATCGGCGGCCAGAAGATCAAGAAGGGCGACCGGGTCGGCCTCTTCTACTCCTCCGCCAACCACGACCCCGAGGTCTTCGAGAACCCGGAGGCCTTCGACATCACCCGCGACCCCAACCCCCACCTGGGCTTCGGCGGCGGCGGCCCCCACTTCTGCCTCGGCAAGGCCCTCGCCGTGAAGGAGATCGAGCTGATCTTCGACGCCGTCGCCGACGTCCTGCCGGACCTCACCCTCGTCGCCGCACCGCGCCGGCTGCGGGCCGCCTGGCTCAACGGCGTCAAGGAGCTGCGGGTCCGCACCGCGTCCTGACGGGGAACCGGAACCCTCCCCCGCACGTCCGACCGGACATGCGGGGGACCACACACAGAATCCTGGCCACACTCGTCGCGCTGCTCGCGCTCCAGCTCGGCTCGCTCGTCGCGCCCGCCTGGGCCTGCGGCTGCGGCGCCATGATCACGCACAGGTCGGAGCGGATCGGCGTCGACCGGGAGGAGTCCGCCGTCCACTGGGACGGCCGGAACGAGACCGTCGTCATGCGCTTCCGCGTCCACGGCGACGCCCGGCAGGCCGCCTGGGTCATGCCCGTGCCGCACCGCGCCGACGTCACCCTCGGCGACCCGGAACTCTTCGACGCGATCGAGGAACTCTCCGCGCCCGAGCAGCGCGACCGCTCCTACTTCTGGCCCCGCGAGGACGACTGGCCCTTCGACACCGACTTCGGCGACGGGGCCGTGTCCGGCGCGGCCCCCGGCGGCGCCGTCGGCGTCGTCGGCCGCGAGCGGCTCGGCCCCTTCGACGTGGCCCGCCTCACCGCCACCGACCCCGAGGCCCTCGGCACCTGGCTGCGGACCAACGGCTTCGAACTCCCCGACCGGCTCACCCCCGAACTCCGGCCGTACGTCGACCGGAAGTGGGAGTACGTCGCCGTCCGCCTCGCCCCGGAGAAGCGGGGCGAGCGCCTGTACGGCGAGCTGACCCCGCTCCGCATCGCCTTCGCCTCCACCGAACTCGTCTACCCCATGCGGCTCTCCCGGCTCGCCGCCACCCCGCAGACCCTCGGCCTGTCCGTCCTCGCCGCCCACCGCATGGAGCCCCGCTCGGCGATCGGCGGCGAGCGCCCCGAAGTCACCTTCTCCGGCCGCCTCGACCGCCCGCAGGGCCCGGTGGCCGCCCTCACCGGCGGCGCGCCGACCCACCTCACCGTCCTCGAACAGCGCTTCCCGGCCCCCTCCCGGATCTCCGGCGACCACGTCCTGCGCACGGTCGCCGACACCCCCTACCGCCAGGTGGTCTACCGGGACCGGCTGCTGACCGTCGGCGGCGTCCCCGCCTGGCTGCTGGTCACGGCGGCCGGCGCGGCACTCGCCGTGGCGGCCGCGCTCTCGGCCGCACGGGCGAGGCGCCGCCGGGTACCGTCGGCCCCATGACGAACCCTCAGTGGAACGACGTCGACGCGTACGTCACCGACCTGCTGGTCCCCGCCGACGATGCCCTGACCGCCGCGCTGGCCGACAGCGCGGCGGCCGGCCTCCCCGAGATCGCCGTCGCCCCCAACCAGGGCAAGCTCCTGAACCTCCTCGCCCAGGTCCAGGGCGCCCGCCGCATCCTGGAGATCGGCACGCTCGGCGGCTACAGCACCATCTGGCTGGCCCGCGCCCTGCCCGCCGACGGCCGCCTGACCACCCTGGAGTACGACCCCCGGCACGCCGAGGTGGCCCGCGGCAACCTCGCCCGCGCGGGCCTGGCCGACCGCGTCGAGGTCCGCACCGGCCCCGCCCTGGACACCCTCCAGCTCCTGGAGGAGGAGGGCGCCGGCCCCTTCGACCTGGTCTTCGTCGACGCCGACAAGGCCAACAACCCGCACTACGTGACCTGGGCCCTGAAGCTCTCCCGCCCCGGCACCCTGATCGTCGTCGACAACGTCGTCCGCGGCGGCCGCGTCGCGGTCGAGGACCCGTCGGACCCCGCGATCACCGGCACCCGCGCGATGTTCGACCTCGTCGCCCACGAGCCCCGCCTGGACGCGACCGCCCTCCAGACCGTCGGCGCCAAGGGCCACGACGGCCTCCTCATCGCCCGCGTGACCGCCTAGCCGCCGCTCCCGGCCCGGCCCGGACGGCGCCCGCCCGGAGGACGGAGGGGAGGGGCGGTCATATCCTGCCCCTCATGAGCATCGTGAAGATCAACGTCCTGACCGTGCCCGCCGAGCAGCGGGAGGTGCTGGAGCGGCGGTTCGCGTCGCGGGCCGGGGCCGTGGAGGGGTCCGACGGGTTCGAGTGGTTCGAGCTGCTGCGTCCGCTGGAGGGCACCGACCAGTACCTGGTGTACACCCGCTGGCGGAGCGAGGAGGACTTCCGGAACTGGATGAACGGCTCCATGAAGGCCGCCCACCAGGGCACCGCGGGCGGCGAGGGCGGCGGCGAGCGGCCGAAGCCGGCCGCCAGCGGGTCCACGCTGTGGTCCTTCGAGGTCGTGCAGCAGGCCTCGCCCAAGTAATCCGGCGGCGGAGACGGGCGTGCGGGTCGCACAATGACCCGCATGAGCTGGATCTTCTCCCCCGAGCGCGTCGACACCCCGGACGCCACCTCGCTCCGCCGCGACTACTTCGGCGACGTCGCGGGCCGCTACTACCGGCGGGTGCTGGCCGAGGACGAGTACGACCAGGAGATGATCGACGAGGGACTGGAGCTCCTCGCCCCGCCCGCCGGGGAGTTCCTGGTCGGGCGGTACGGCGGGAAGCCCGCCGCGTGCGGCGGGATCACGCTGCTCGACGGCGGACGGGCCGAGCTGACCCGGGTGTTCGTCCGGCACGCCTTCCGCGGCCTCGGCGGCGCCGACCTGCTCGTGGACGGCCTGGAGCGGGCCGCCCGCGCGCTCGGCGCCCGCCGCATGGTGCTCAACACCCGCCTCGACCTGGTCGAGGCGCGGGCCCTGTACGTGCGGCACGGCTACGACGAGATCCCGGCGTACTGCTCGGGGCCGTACATGGAGATCTGGTACGGAAAGGAGCTGTGAGCCGCCCGCCGGACCGGGTCGGCCGTTCCGGACGACGGCGTCGAGGACGGCGTTCGCGTCGCCCACCGGTCCGGGCCGCGGCCGGTCCTGCCGCGACCGGTCCTGCCGCAGCCGGTCCTGCCGCAGCCGGTCCTGAGCTTCCGGCATCCCGGCCTCCGTCCCGGTTTCCCGGGGCGCGGGTCGCGCCCCCGTCCGTCAGGCGCGGTGGTCGCGGGGCGGTTCGGGGGCGCGGGGCCGTTCCGCGTCGGAGCCGCACAGCTCGGCGTTGAGCTCCTCGACCAGCCGCACGAGGTCGGTGGGGCGGTCGGGCCCCCACCAGTCGCCGAGGAGCGCGGCGAGGGACTCCTCGCGGGCCCGGGCGAGCCGTCCGGCGAGGACGACGCCGTCCTCGGTGAGGACCAGCTGGTTCCCTTCGCGCCGGGCGAGCCGCCGCTCCTCGACCTCGCGGGCCGCGTCGGTGATGACGCGCAGCGGCACGGGCGCGGCCTCGGCGAGCCGCCCGGGTTCGACGGCGCCGTGGCGGCGGATGCGCAGCAGCAGCCAGCTGGAGGCGGGCCGCAGGTCGAGCCCGGCGCGGGCGGTGATCGTCTCGTAGACCTCCTTGCGGCCCTCGCGGGAGCCGAGCACCGACAGGGCGCGGGCGGCCTCCTCGTACGACGAGCGCTCGACCGGGTTGGAGGCGAGGGTCTGGCTGGTGTCGGGCGCGGTCACGGAGGCGCGCAGCGGGTCCTCCTTGAGGAACCAGGCGACGACGAAGGCGACGAGGACGACCGGCGCGGCGTACAGGAAGACGTCGGTGATGGAGGTGGCGTAGGCGTGGAGGACCTCGGGCCGCAGTTCGGCCGGGAGTCCGCCGATGGCGCGCGGGTCGGCGGCGACCTGCCCGGGGCCGGTGCCGGGCGGCAGCTCCGTGCCGGCCTGGGCGGCCCGGGCGAAGACGTCCTCCAGTTTGTGGGTGAGCCGGCTGGTGAAGACGGTGCCGAAGACGGCGACGCCGAAGGACGCGCCGATGGAGCGGAAGAAGGTGGCCCCGGAGGTGGCGACGCCGAGGTCCTCGTAGCCGACGGCGTTCTGCACGACGAGGACGAGGACCTGCATGACGAGACCGAGTCCGGCGCCGAAGACGAAGAAGTACGCGCTCATCTCCCAGGTGGAGCTGGTCTCGGTCAGCCGGTGGAGGAGGAGCAGGCCGATCGCGGTGACGGCGGTGCCGGTGACGGGGAAGACCTTCCAGCGGCCGGTCCTCGACACGATCTGGCCGGAGGCGGTGGAGGTGAGCAGCATGCCGACGACCATCGGCAGCATGTGGACGCCGGACATGGTGGGGCTGACGCCCTGGACGACCTGGAGGAAGGTCGGCAGGTAGGTCATCGCGCCGAACATCGCGAAGCCGACGACGAAGCTGATGACCGAGACCAGGGTGAAGGTCCGGATCCGGAACAGTTTGAGGGGGAGGACGGGTTCGGCGGCCCGCCGTTCGACGTACACGAACCAGACGAGGAGCACCGCGCCCAGCAGCGCGATCCCGATGATCTGCGGCGAGTCCCAGTCCCAGGTGGTGCCGCCGAGGGAGGCGACCAGGACCAGGCAGGTGGCGACCGAGGCGATGAGGAAGGTGCCGAGGTAGTCGATGGTGTGGCGGGTGGAGCGGACCGGGATGTGGAGGACGGCGGCGATGACGAAGAGGGCGACGACGCCGATGGGGAGGTTGATGTAGAAGACCCAGCGCCAGGAGAGGTGCTCGGTGAAGAACCCGCCGAGCAGCGGGCCGAGGACGCTGGTGGCGCCGAAGACGGCGCCGAAGAGCCCTTGGTACTTGCCGCGCTCCCGGGGTGAGACGAGGTCCCCGACGATCGCCATCGACAGCACCATGAGCCCGCCGCCGCCGAGGCCCTGGAGGGCGCGGAAGGCGATGAGCTGCGGCATGTTCTGGGCGATGCCGCAGAGGGCGGACCCGATGAGGAAGAGGACGATCGCCGCCTGGAAGAGCTTCTTGCGCCCGTACTGGTCGCCCAGCTTGCCCCACAGGGGGGTCGCGGCCGTGGAGGCCAGCATGTAGGCGGTGACCACCCAGGAGAGGTGCTCCATGCCGCCGAGCTCGCTGACGATCGTGGGCAGGGCGGTGGAGACGATCGTCTGGTCGAGGGCGGCGAGCAGCATGCCGAGCAGCAGCGCGCCGATCGCGACGAGGACGGTGCGCCGGCTCTGCCCCTCGCCGGGCAGGGGAGCGGACACGGGCTCCCCGCCGGGCTGCGGCGGGCTGGTCTCCTGGGCCATGGCGTCTCCCTGCGCGTCTCGCTGCTCGTCCCGCTGCTCGGGCTCTCGCTGCTCGCGTCCCCGGGCGTGCTCTCCATCCTGAGTCGAATGTCCGGATATGGCCTGCGGAGGGGCGCACGCGTTCACCCGTCGGCAGGGGCTCGCCTGCATAATCACTGCCAGTTGCGTTGGGGAGGGGACACATCATGACCGGACACGCATGTCCTGAATGCGGTGGTCAGAGACCGGGCTGCGCCTGCGCCCGGGCGGCGGACCGTTCGGCGGAGCTGGCCGCGGCCGAGGACTTCGACCCGCTCCGGATCAGGCCGTACGTGACGCTGGACGCCCACGACGAGGCGGCCGACCCCCCGACGGCGCAGCTGAGCGCGATACGACCGGGGGCGGTGCGGCCGGGCACGGGGGCGGGAGCCGGGGCAGGGGCCGACGCCGGGGTGCACGGGGCCGGGGCCCACGGAGCGGAGGCGTACGGGGCGCAGGCGTACGGTGCCGGGGCCCATGGAGCGGAGGCGTACGGGGCCGGGGGCGGGGCCCACGAGGGGCAGACGCGGGTGATACCGGCGTACGGCTCGGAGGGGCCCGCCGCGGGACCGTACGACTCCGGGGGATACGGCCCCGAGGGGTACGGCCCCGAGGGCGGGGCCCACGAGACCATGCCGCTGCTGCTCGGCGGGGTCGGCGGCGCGGGGGGCGCCGGCGGCTCCGGGCCGGGCGGGGGACGGCGGGAGCGGCCGCGCAAGCGGCGGGGCGCGCTGGTCGCGGGCGTCGCGGCGGCGGCCGTGGTGGGCACGGCCGCGCTGGCCGCGGCGGTGCTCGGCGGCGAGGACCCCGACGACCGCGCGCTGGTGCCCGAGGTGACCACCAGCGCGTCCCTGAACCTCGCCGTGTCGGAGGAGCCGTCCCCGTCCTCCTCCGCCCCGACGCCGAGCCGCACCCCTTCGAGGACGCCTTCGCCGCGGACCTCCTCCCCGACCCCGACGGCCACGACGGCCTCCCCGTCCGCGTCCGCGTCCGCGACCGCGTCGACGGCCCCGCCGTCGGTCACCGCTTCACCGTCCGCGACCGGCGGCGCGGCCGTTTCCGCGGCTCCGCCGGCGGTCTCCGCGCCCCCGACGACCACCCCGCCCACCCCCTCGCACACGGACGCGCCGGAGGGGGCGACGCTGAGCGTGGGCGACACGGGCCCTGAGGTCGAGGAGCTCCAGCGGCGCCTGCGGTTCAAGTGGATCTACCTCGGGGAGATCGACGGGGTGTTCGACGAGGACGTCAGGCAGGCCGTGGCGACCTTCCAGAGCTGGCTGTACCCCAAGAAGGACCCCGAGGGCGTGTACGGCTCGTCCACCCGGCGTGCGCTGGAGCGGGAGACCCAGCGCATGGACGGCTGACGGGGGCCGGCGGAGGTCACGGCGGACCGGGTGGCCAAGACCGCCCCCGGTTTTGTATCGTGAAAAAACAAAGTGGCCCCGCCCGTACTCCCTGACCGGCGGGCGGGACCGCTTCGTTCTCCGCGCCACCCCTCTGGAGACCCCATGGCCGCCACCCCGGCAACGCTCACCGCCCGCGCCCTCCTGCTCGACATGGACGGCACCCTGGTCAACTCGGACGCCGTCGTGGAGCGCTGCTGGCGCCGCTGGGCGGACCGCCAGGGGCTGGACGCCGGGGAGGTGCTGAAGGTCGTGCACGGCCGCCAGGGCTACGCCACGATGGCGCTCCTCCTCCCCGACCGCCCGATGGCCGAGAACCACGCGGACAACGCCGTGATGCTCGCCGAGGAGACCGCCGACGTCGACGGCGTGGTGCCGGTGGCCGGCGCCCCCGCCTTCATGGACGCCATCGCCGGCTTCCCGCACGCCCTGGTGACCTCGGCGGACGAGGCCCTCGCCCGGGCCCGGATGGGCGCGGCGGGCCTGCGGATGCCCGCGACCCGGGTGACCGCCGAGCAGGTCGGCGCGAGCAAGCCCGACCCGGAGGGCTTCCTCAAGGGCGCCGCCGAACTCGGCGTGGCCCCGGCGGAGTGCGTGGCCTTCGAGGACTCCGAGGCCGGCATCCGGGCCGCGAAGGCGGCCGGGATGCCCGTGGTCGGCGTGGGCCCCCGCGCGGCGGCCTTCGCCCCGGACGTGCACGTGCCGGACCTGACCCGCCTGCTGCTGGAGACGCACGAGGACGGGACGATGACCCTCGGAGTCGTACCGGAGTAATCCCCCACCCTCCCGAACCCGCCCCCTCACCACCAGCACCCCCCTCCCCTCTCCCCACCGCGCGCGGCCGGACGATCCGGCCGCGCGCGGTCGTGTGTGCGGGGAGGGAGAGGAACACGCGGCGACGGGCGCGGGGGGCGATGGGCAGCAGACAGCAGGCGGCAGACAGCAGGCAGCAGACGGCAGACGGCAGGCGGCAGACGGCAGACGGCCAGTGACAGACAGCGGACAGCGGACGACCAGCGGCAGACGGCAGACGGCAGGCGGCAGGCGGCAGGCGGTAGGCGGCAGGTACGGGAAGCCCTTCCGCGCGGGCGGAATCTGGCGCTCCGTCAGGATGCGTCACACCCCTTGATGTGACGTGTCCATGTCGCCACTCTGTTACCTGGCGCACCCCCCGGCGAAACCTCGCGCCGCCACGATGACCGGGCGCCGCGCCCGGTACCGCACGGGACCGGCCGAACCGCCAAGGTCCCACCGAATCAAGGGAGTCCCCCATGCCCGTCGGCAAGGTCTACGCGCGTCGAGCCGCCGTGCTCGCCTCCACCGCCGCCCTCGCCCTCACCGGCCTCGTCACCACCGCGCCCTCCGCGCAGGCCGCGATGCCGACCCCGGTCAGCGCCGCCACCGCCCGCACCTACCTCGCCGCCCTCACGGTCAAGGCGGAAGGTTCCCTCACCGGCTACAGCCGCGACCTCTTCCCGCACTGGATCACCCAGTCCGGCGCCTGCAACACCCGCGAGACCGTCCTCAAGCGGGACGGCTCGAACGTCGTCACCGACTCCGCCTGCGCCTCCGTCAGCGGCAGCTGGTACTCGCAGTACGACGGCGCCACCTGGACGGCCGCCTCCGACCTCGACATCGACCACGTCGTCGCGCTCGCCGAAGCCTGGCGCTCGGGCGCCAGCTCCTGGACCACCAGCCAGCGCCAGGCGCTCGCCAACGACCTCACCCGGCCGCAGCTCATAGCCGTCACCGACAACGTCAACCAGGCCAAGAGCGACCTCGACCCGGCCGAGTGGCTGCCGCCGCGCACCGCGTACCGCTGCACCTACGCCCGCGCCTGGGTGCACGTGAAGTACCACTACGGCCTCAGCGTCGACTCGGCGGAGAAGAGCGCCCTCCAGTCCGTCCTCAACGGCTGCTGACCGAGCCCCTCCTGACGCCGCGTGAAAACGGCGTGAAATCGGCGCGCCTGTGGTCCAGACCTGCGCCACCCTGACCGCGGGCGCGCCTTCGTGGCGTAAATGTTGAACTTGCAAGCACTAGTGAGGGATGCCTAACCTGAAGGCCGTCCGGTTCCGGTACCAGCCCCCACACCCGTCCCTCCCCGGACGGGCCGGCCGAAGGAGTCCCCCCCACCATGAACACCCTGACCACCCGCCTCGACCAGGCGCAGCCCTATGCGCTCGGCCTGTTCCGGGCCGTCGTCGGCCTGCTCTTCGCCTGCCACGGCGCCGCCTCGCTCTTCGGCGTCCTCGGCGGCCCGGCGTCCGGCGTCCCCACCGGCACCTGGCCGGGCTGGTACGCGGCGGTGATCCAGCTCGTCTGCGGCGGGCTCGTGCTCGTCGGCCTCGGCACGCGCGGGGCGGCCTTCATAGCCTCGGGCTCGATGGCGTACGCGTACTTCTCCGCCCACCAGTCGGAGGCCCTCTTCCCGCTCCAGAACGGCGGCGAGCCGGCCGCCCTGTTCTGCTGGGCCTTCGCCCTGCTGATCTTCACCGGCCCGGGCGGCCTGGCGCTCGACGCCCTCTTCGGCCGCAAGGACGCGGGGGCCTCCCGCGGCGGCGAGCACGAGCACGGCACGGAGAAGCAGGGCGCGCCGGTCGCCGCCTGACGCCCGGCCCCTCCCCCGCACCACGCGCGCCGGCCGTCCCGGCCCCCGCCGGCACCCACCCGGCGGGGGCCGGGACGGCGGCGCGTAGGCTCTGGCCCTGTGAATCTGCTCGACAGCATGGGCTCGCTGAGGTCGCTGACCGCGGGCCCGTGGATCTATCCGGTGGTGGCGACGTCGATCCTGCTCGACGTCTTCCTGCCCGTGCTGCCGAGCGGCTTCCTGGTGATCTCCGCCGCCACGGCCGCCTCCGCCGCCCTCGGCACGGCCACCGCGCCCGCGGACGTCCCCTCCCTGCTGCCGCTGCTGCTCACCGCGGCGGCGGCCTCGATGCTCGGCGACCTCCTCGCGTACCGGCTCGCGCTGCGCGGCGGACGGCGCCTGGACCGGGCGATAGGCCGCTCGCGCCGCCTGACGGTGGCGCGGGAACGTCTCGGCACCGCCCTCGCCCGGGGCGGCGGCCTGATCGTGGTCCTGGCCCGCTTCGCCCCCGCGGGCCGCTCGGTGGTCTCCCTGGGCGCGGGCGCGGCGGGGCGGCGCCCCGAGGAGTTCCTGCCCTGGTCCGCGCTGGCCGCGGTGATCTGGGCCTCGTACAGCGTGGGACTCGGCTGGCTGGGCGGGCAGTGGCTGGGCGCGACCTGGTTCAGCGCGGGGGTGTCGACCCTGGCGCTGCTGCTCGCGGGCGGACTGGCCGGCTACCTCATACGGCGTCCGGGCGCGGCTCCCGCTCCGGCGTCCTGACCGGGTGGGAGTGCGCTCCCCTCACCTCCAGGGTGGCGAGGAGTCTGGCGGTGGCGTCGGCGATCTCGTCGACGGCCCGGTCGAAGACCTCCCGGTTGTGCGCGGCGGGGGCGCGGAAGCCGGAGACCTTGCGGACGTACTGGAGCGCGGCGGCGCGGATGTCGTCCTGGGTCGCCTCGTGCGACAGGACGGGCGGACGGAGCGTCTTGATGCTGCGGCACATGCCCCCAGTGTGACCCGCCCCACCGACAACGCCCGGGGACACGGGCCCGGGCGGGCACGACCGGGGCGCCGCGACCGGGGGGGGCGGAGCCGGGAACGCCGGCACAGGGGCGCCGAAAGACCGGAACGCCGAAAGAACGGAACGCCGGAACATCGAAACGGCGGAAGACCGAAACGGCGGAAGACCGGAACACCGGAACACCGGAACACCGGAAGAACGGAACGGCGACCGTCGGAATCCGGCCAGGATCAGTTCAGACCGCGCCGACTGCGCGCGTTGATCTCGGCTGCGCGGGCGCGGAGCTCCCGGAGCGGCGTGGCGAGCTGGACCTCGCCGGGCTCGGCCTCCCACTCGGCCCCGCCGTGGACGGCGCGGATCAGGAAACGTCCGGAAACGCTCCGCACGAAAAAGCCGACCCGCCCCGTGGCGGTGTCGCGGACGAGGTCGCCGACCTCGGGCACAGGTTGCACGCCACCCTCCGTCCCGGTCCCGAATGCTGCGTGGGGACACCCAGGGAAACGCGGAGACCCCGCCCTGTCAACGTATCTCTAGAGATGTCCCCCGATGGATGGATCACGAGGGCAGGACGGCGCACGCGTGCGCACCCTGGCCGCGGGGAGCCCCTTAGGGTGTCCCGCAGACGAAGGGAGTGGTCCACCCGTGACTGACCAGGACGGCACTCGTCGGCCCAAGTACCAGCGCATCGCAGATGAGTTGAGAACAGCGATCCAGTCCGGCGACTTCGCGCCGGGCGCCCGGCTCCCCGGTGAGAACGACCTCATGTCCACCTACGAGGTGGCCCGGATGACCGCCCGCCAGGCCCTCGCGGTCCTCCGCGGCGAGGGCCTCACCGAGGCCCGCAAGGGGGCCGGCGTCTTCGTCCGATCCTTCCGCCCGCTGCGCCGCCGGGGCATCCCGCGCCTCGCGGGCGAGGGCTGGGCGGGCGGCCGTTCGGTGTGGGCGGCGGAGGTGGAGGACCGGGCGCTGGTGGTGGACCAGATCGCGGTGTCGGAGACGGCGGCGGGCGACCGCGTCGCGGGGGCGCTGGACCTGGCGCCGGACGCCCCGGTCTGCGTCCGCAGCCGCCGCTTCGTCCTGGACGACAAGCCGGTCCTGCTGTCGGTCTCGTACCTCTCCGCCGACCTGGTCCGCGACACCCCCATCACCCGCCCCGACACGGGCCCCGGCGGCACCTACGCCCGCCTCGCCGAGCTGGGCCACCGGCCGGCCCGCTTCCGCGAGGAGATCCGCTGCCGCATGCCGACGGCCGACGAGACCACCCGCCTCGCGCTCCCCCCGGGCACTCCGGTGGTCCTGATCGGCCGCACGGCCTTCACGGAACCGGGCCGCCCGGTCGAGCTCAACGAGATGACCCTGGACGCCTCGTCCTACATCCTGGAATACGACTTCGACGCCTAGCTCCCGCCGTCCCGGGCCCCCGGCACCTCGCTCCGGCTCTCCCGCCCCTGCCCCTGCCCCTGCCCCTGAAGGTCGGCGGAGACCTGCCCGCCCAGCGTCATCACGTTCAGGGTGGCGGCGTTCTCGTTGGCGATGGCCTTCTCCACCCGGGCGACGAGCAGCGAGAACGCCGCCCGCTCGGACAGCTCCCGGTAAGGCCCCACCCGGGCCTCGAAGTACACCCGCTCGTGCCCGAGCAGCTGCTCGGTGGACCGGTAGTTCTTCCACTGCTCCCGGTACCGGTAGACGCTCTCCAGCGACACCGCCGCGACCACGACGACGCTCAGCACGGTCGCGGTGACCCGCGCGAACCCGGCGTCCAGGTTCACGAACACCGGCACGAGCGCCCCGCCGACGACGGACACCGTCCGCATCCGCAGGTGCATCGCCTTCATCCGCGCGGCCTTGACGTCGTACCACTCCTGATACTGCGTCATCCGGGTCTCGACGTACTTCTGCGCCGTCATGTGCCCGCCGCACGGCCCGACTTCAGGCGCGTCCCCCACATCAACCATCCCCGGAGTACACCGACCCCGGCCCGCCCCCGTCAACTCGGCGCCCCCGTTCCCCCGAACGGGCGAGCGCGCTACGTTCACCCCGTCACCACCACCCCACCACACCCCTCAGGGAGTCAGCATGACGGCCACCCTCAGCCCCCGCCTCGCGATGGGCCTCCTCGCCACCACGGCCGCCGCCCTGGCCGCCGTCCTCACGGCCCCCGCCACCACGACCACCGACGCCAGCGACCGCGAGACCGGCACGGTCAAGTGGGTGACGTCGGCGAAGTCGGCGGGCGACAAGAAGGTCGAAGTCATCAAGTAACCCGCCCCCGAACGCGCGAAAGCCCGCCCCCGACCAGGGGCGGGCTCCTCAAACCCACGGACCGGCCGACCGGCGGACCGGCCGACCGTCATCCTCATCTCAAGCGGCGAGCTCCTGCTCGCCCCGCACGGCCTCTTCCCAGGCCACCAGCAGCCGCCCGTACTCCTCCCGACCCTCGACCGTCAGCTCGCCCGAGGCCCACAGGGCACGGATGCGGCAGTTGATGGCGGCGGGATCGACGGGAGAGGTAGCGGTGTAAAAGTGCTCGGACATACCCCAACCCTAAACGCCCCCACCGACACCCACGACCGACTTACCCCCCGGCCCCGCCCACCCGAACCCCCCGCTCCCCCGCCCTCCCGACCCCCCGCACCCCTCCCCAACACCGAAAACGCCCCCACCACCCCTCCCCCCGCCCCACCACCCCCCGCCCCCTCCCTGTGGCGCACACCACCCCCTCCCTCACCCTCACACCCCCCGAAATCCCCTGTCACCCCTCCCCACGTCACCCCTCACCCCGGCACGCCTCCCGCCGGCAGTCGTCGTCCCGCCGGTGCAAGCGCCGCAGATCCTGCAGAGCGGCGACAGGGAACGGATGCCGCACCCACTTCTCCCGGTACCCGCCCTCCCCGTGCTCCCGCAGAACCCCCTCGGCCGCCTCCACCACGGCGTGACACAGCACCCCGCGAGGCTGGACCGAACTCCAGAGGAGAACCCCGCCCGTCTCGTCGACCGACCCCCAGCTGGTCCCCCCGTCCGGAAACTCGAAGACGTCGACGGCCACGTCCCTCCCCCGCCGCCGAAGCAGCCACCTCGTCTCCATGGGCTCACGATCGAACGAGAAACGCTCACCGTCCGAGTCCCCGTAGAGCCCCGTCACGGCGTACAGCAGATCGGCAAGGGCGTCCGTGCAGTACCCGGCATGCACCTCGTACTCCGAAGCACCGTCGCCGATCCGACACGTGACACCCCCCACGCCGACCAGCTCCCAACCGAACCGAAACCCACTCACCATCCACACCCCTCCCGACTGACCGCCAATCTCGCACACGGACGCCAAAGGCCCCCGGCCACGCTCGACCGAGAACCTTCACCCCCGGCGCCCCCGCCCGGCCCCGAACCGCCACCACCTGCTTCGCAAGCTCGTGCGAGAGAAGCTCTCACCAGGGGCAACGCTGGTCACCACCGCCACGGCAGCTCGTGTGCGACCGCCGTCATCCATCGCCACTGATATGTCGGCTCCGGCTGTCAGCCGACCGCACTCGACGGCGACGGGCGGCAGCACGCCGGCAGCCACTGCGGTCATGGCCGCCGATGCCTTCTGCCGAGCCGCGTTCTGCCACGGACCAGCCGAAACCGCCGCCACGGGGGTTGTCAGTGCCAGGCCCTAAGGGCTGTCCCGTAAATGATCTCCGAGTCGTCCCGGGCATGGTTGGCCAGAGTGCGGCCCGCTGACCTACCCGGCGAGGGCGAGGTTGTGCATCCGGGCGATGCCGAGCATGGCGTGGTGGACTCCGTCGCCTTTGAGTCGGCAGTCACGGAGGATCTTCCAAGT